>CAZAIE010000036.1:0-16540 GCA_964485035.1 uncultured Myxococcaceae bacterium
GGGTGTACGTCCGGCCGCCCGACCCGTAGTCGGACTGCAGGCGCGTGGTCCCGTCCCACAGGTCCAGCCACTGCGACAGGCTGCCGGAGTTCGTCGCGCTCATGCGGTAGATGTGCCCGGGGATGGCCGTGAACGAGAACCAGTCCGAGTCGCCCTGGTACTGGAACTGCGCCGTCGCAGCCGTGCCCACCGTCAGCGCCGTCGCGCCAGCTGCGACGTTCGTGTGGTCGTCGACGCCGAGGTCCTCGACCTTCACCGTCGCCGTGTAGAGCGAGGTCGAGTAGTACGGCCGCGTGGAGACGTGGAACGGTCCTGCCTTGTCGAAGAGCAGCGTGTAGCCGGTGCCGCCGGTCGCGTAGTCCGACTGCAGGCGCGTGGACCCGTCCCAGATCTCGAGCCACTGCGAGGAGCTGCCGGTGTTCGTCGCGCTCACCCGGTAGATGTGCCCGGGGGTGGCGGTGAAGACGAACCAGTCCTGGTCGCCCTCGTACTGGAACTGCGCCGTCGCCGGGGTCCCCGCGGCGAGGACCGTGGCCCCGGCCGCCGTGTTCGCGTGGTCGTCCAGCCCCAGGTCCTCCACCTTCACCGTCCCCGTGTAGAACGAGGTCGAGTAGTAGGGCCGGGTCATGAGGGTGAACGGGCCCGCCTCGTCGAGCTTGAGTGTGTACGCGAGCCCGCCCGTGCCGTAGTCCGAGCGCAGCGTGGTCCCCGCCGCATTGCGGATCTCCAGCCACTGCGAGGAGCTCCCGGTGTTCGTCGCGCTCACGCGGTAGAGGTGCCCCGGGGTCGCCGTGAACGCGAACCAGTCCTGATCTCCCTCGTACTGGAACTGTGCCGTCGCCGGGGTGCCCGCGGTGAGCGCCGTCGCGCCGGTGGCCGAGTTGGCGTGGTCGTCGACCCCGAGGTCTTCCACCTTCACCGTGCCGGTGAAGAACGAGGTCGAGTAGTACGGCCGCGTCGAGACGTGGAACGGTCCGGCCTTGTCGAGCTTCAGCGTGTACGAGAGGCCACCCGAGCCGTAGTTGGAGCGCAGCGCCGTGCCCCCGTCCCAGATCTCGAGCCACTGCGAGGAGCCGCCGGTGTTGGTCGCGCTGATTCGGTAGATGCGCCCCGGCGTCGCGGTGAACGCGAACCAGTCCTGGTCGCCCTCGTACTGGAACTGCGCCGTCGCGGGAGTGCCTGCGGTGAGCGCGGTTGCCCCGGTGGCGGAGTTGGCGTGGTCGTCCGCGCCCAGGTCCTCCACCTTCACCGTCCCCACGAAGAGGGCGGTGCTGGTGTACGCATACGTCGCGACGTGGAAGGGGCCCGCCTTGTCGAGCTTGAGCGTGTACGAGAGCCCGTTCGTGCCGTAGTTGCCGCGCAGCTTCGTGGCCCCGTCCCAGATCTCCAGGTACTGCGAGTAGCTGCCGGTGTTGGTGGCGCTCACGCGGTAGACATGCCCGGGAGTGGCTGTGAAGGCGAACCAGTCCTGGTCGCCGGTGTACTGCAGCGAGGCGCTGGCGGCGGTGCCCACCGTGAGGACCGTCGCGTCCGAGGCGGAGTTGGCGTGGTCGTCCACGCCGTCGTCGCGCAGGGTGAGGGTGTAGGCGCCGGTGGCGGTCGTCGAGGACGCGCGCACCTTCACCAGGAACCGCCCAGCCGGGAACCGCGTCTTCACCGCGGCGGCGGTCCCCGAGGACGGGAGGTGCTGCACCAGCACGTCGGTCCCGTTGGGCTGGTAGACGAGCAGCGCGGGGACGAAGCCGGCGGTGCGCGCCTCCACGAAGTAGACGTGGCCGGCGACGGCGTCGAAGGAGATCCAGTCCTGGTCGTTGGCCGGCTCGACCGTACGCGCCTGGGCCGCGGGCAGCGTCGCGAGCTTGGCGAGCGCCGGGCACTCGTCGGCCTCGAAGGCGTCGCCGGTGGTGTGGCTGCCGGAGCAGGTGGGCCCGGTCTCGACCACGCAGCCGGAGGCGCTGGGCACGTAGCCCGGGTCGCAGCTGCACACCGCGGTGATGCCCGAGGCGGTGCAGACGCCCTGGTGGCTGGCCGTGCAGGGGTTGGGGTCACAGGGGTCGGCGCTCACGCACTGGCCGGTGCCGTCGTCGCGGTAGCCCGCATCGCACCGGCACACGGCGACCGCGCCGCTGGCCTGGCAGACCGTCCGGTGCGAGGCGGTGCAGGGGTTGGGCGTGCACGGGTCGAGCGGGACGCAGCGCCCAGCGCCGTCGTCGCGATACCCCGCGTCGCACGAGCAGGTGGCCGTCGTACCGGACATCGCGCACACCGTGCGATTCGCCGCGGTGCAGGGGTTGGGGCTGCAGGTCGAGGCCGGCACGCACGTCCCGCTGCCGTCGTCCTTGAAGCCGGCGTCGCAGCTGCAGACCGCGGTGGCGCCGACCGCGAGGCAGACCGTGCGCTTGTTGCCGGTGCAGGGGTTGGGGCTGCACGGGTCCGCCACCACGCAGTGGCCCGCGCCGTCGTCCTTGTAGCCGACGTCACAGCCGCACACGACCACCTGCCCCACGACCGTGCACACCCCGCGGTGCGGCGCGGTGCAGGGGCTGGGCGTGCAGGAGTCGGCGGTCACGCAGCCGCCCTTGCCATCGTCCTTGAAGCCGGGGTCGCACGAGCAGATCGCCGCGGTGCCAGAGACCGTGCAGACCCCGCGGTGCGTCGCCTGGCATGGGTTCGGCGAGCACGGGTCCTCGGCGACGCAGCCGCCGTTGCCGTCGTCCTTGAAGCCCGCGTTGCAGCCGCAGAGGACCGAGCCGCCGACCTGGGTGCAGACGCCGCGATTGGGCGCGGTGCAGGGGTTGGGCGTGCAGGAGGAGGCCTTGGCGCAGACCGTCCCGGTGTCCTGGAAGCCGGGGTCGCACCGGCAGATGGCCGCCTTGCCCGACGCGCTGCACTGGGCGCGGTTGGCCTCGACGCAGGGGTTGGGCGAGCACGGATCCGGCGCGATGCAGCCGCCCTTGCCGTCGTCGACCAGACCCGGGTTGCAGCCGCAGACCGCGTGGCCGCCCACCAGTGTGCAGACCCCGCGGTTGAGTGCGGTGCACGGGTTCGGGTCGCAGCTGACCGCTGCGGTGCAGGCGGTGCCGTCGTCGCGCAGGCCCTCGTCGCACTTGCAGATGGCGACGCCGAGGCCCGCAGGCAGGCAGATGGACCGGCCCTCTTCGCGACAGGGGTTCGGGTCGCACGGAGTCTGAGTGACGCAGTCGGCGCCGGCAGACTCGAAGCCCGGCTCGCAGAGACAGAGGGCGGTGGTCCCGTCGGCGACGCAGTGGCCGTGACCCGAGCACGAGACCTCAGCGCAGGGCGTAGGCCCCACGGGCTCCCCGTTCGGACAGGCGCTGAGGAAGGCGAGGCAGAGGACGGCAGGCAGGATGGTGCGCATGGGACTCCTCGGGTTGCCGGGTCTGACCCGCGACCGGGGCCGGGTGTGCAAGTCGGCGATCGAGCCGCGTCCAAGCACCTGCAACGACGGCGATTCTTCCGTCTCTCGGGTCCCGCCGCGAGGACCAAGATGGGCTGGGGACTAGAATCGCAGCCTCGCTCCGGAGGCTGTGATGATCGCATCGTTGCTCCTGTCCCTGGCCCTGCTCGCCGCGCCGAGCACCCACGAGGTGAAGCTCACGCAGCTCGGGCCGAGCAAGATTCAAGTCATCAAGCACGTGCGTGCGGCGACGGGGCTCGGGCTCAAGGAGACGAAGGATCTGGTGGAGCGGGCACCGGTGGTCGTGTTCACCACCACCGAGCAGGAGAAGGCCGAGTCGCTCGCGCGTGAGCTGGCGGCAGCAGGCGCACGCGCCGAGGTCCTGGTGGTCGCGGGTCCGATCCCACGGCAGGTGGAAAAGGCCGACCCGGGGCCCGCTGCTGGCTCGGCGTCGGGCCTGAGCGTGCGACTGACTGCCACCGGGCCGAGCAAGATCCGCGTGATCAAGGAACTGCGCGCGGCGACGGGACTGGAGCTCAAGGACGCGAAGGACCTCGCCGAGCGTGCACCGTGCATCGTGCGCGCGGGTCTGTCTCGGCAAGCCGCCGAGCTGCTGGTCCTGCGGCTACGGGAAGCCGGCGCGAGCGCCGAGGTCGAGGAGCCTCGGTAGATCCGAGGGCTCCAACGAGTCGAGCGACACCCCGCCCTTTCGGGGCATGACCCTCACCACGCCCAACTCCGTAGAAGACGATGAACAACAGGAACTTACGAGCTGCCAAGAATCCCTTGGGAAGGGCCCTGGAAGGCCGCCAGGAGCCATGAGAAGGGCTCGAAATTATTGGGCTTGTTAAACCACCTCGAGTTCTCTCCCTGGCCGTCCTGGACCACTAGGCGCGGTTTGAGTTCCGAGTCTGGCACCGCGCCGGGATGTCGAGTCTGGCACCGCGCCACGTCCACTCACTCAGCGCCAGGATCCACCCTTTCGGGAGGACCAGAGCAGCAGAGCCCGCGAGTGGCAGGAAGGCCCACGCCAAGCCGAGGACCAGCGGCCAGCCGGAGAACACGAGCAACATCCCCGAGTCGAGTCCCATCCCGTCCGGCCCTTGACTGGGGCCGTTGCTCTTGGGTCTGCTCATCTCGCCATGCAGTCCGGCGTGTGAGCAACCGGAGAAGGGCGGTCCCCTGTCCGCGATCCTCCGTGTCGCCTGCTCGAAACCGAGCGCGGAAGCTCGCACGCGCTGGCCTGGACTCTTCGAGGCGCTCCGGGACGAGACCGATGCCGAACTCGTCGAGGGCGTGCTGGCCGCGGAGCTCGTCTCGGGGCTCACCGGCCAGCCTGCGCGCTTCGCGCTGCTCGCACGGAACGTCGGCCCTGCCTCGACCGAGATTGCCTACGAACTCGCGGCATCGGGGATCTGCTTCCATCGCGAGTTCTCGGACGAACCGGACGACGAAGGCCAGCGCTCGGTCCGGAGACGAAGCCTGTCTGAGCTTCGGGGCCTCCCGCGCGGGGTCGCCATCGAGTCGAGCTGCGACCACGCTCTGTATCCGACCCTCACGGTGGTCGCGCGGGGGATCGCCGCAGACGCCGCGGCCCGGATCGTCGCTGGGCTGCAGAGGGTCTTCTCCTCGGTCGTGGTCCGGTAGCCCCTAGTCCAGTGCCGCGAGCAGGGCCTTGCGCAGCTCCTCGCTCTCGGGCTTCACCGCGCTGGCGAACGCGGCCTTCACCCGCCCGTCCTTGCCCACCACGTACTTGTGGAAGTTCCACTTGGGCTCGCCGTGTTCGCGAGCCAGGAACCTGTACACCGGCGACGCCTCGGGGCCCTTGGTCCGGACCTTCGCGAAGAGCGGGAAGGTCACGTGGAATCGCGTGGAGCAGAACGTCTGGATCTGCTCGGCGGTCCCTGGCTCCTGCGCGCCGAAGTCGTTGGAGGGGAAGCCGAGGACCACCAGCCCTTTCGGGCCCAGCTCCTCGTGGAGTTTCTGCAGGCCCGCGTACTGGGGCGTGAAGCCGCACTCGGAGGCGGTGTTCACCACCAGCAGGACCTTGCCCTTGTAGGAAGCGAGCGGCTGCGGCTTGCCGTCGAGCGACTCGGCGGAGAGATCGTGGAACGTCATGGGGGCACCGGAGAGGACCACCGCGAGCGCGACGGAGGCGAGGGAGGGAGTCATGGTGGTTCGATGCCGGCCCCAGCCGGTGGTTCCAGGAGCCGCCCGGCGCCACGGGCACCACAGTCACTCCTCGTCCCGGGCTCGGTCCACGTTGCTGTCGGCTGCAGTCAGGAACCACGACCGCGCGTCGCGACTCACTGCCGGGCCGCCTCGCACCACCTGCGACCAGCCGCTCGTCCTGCGCAAGAAGCCCATTCGCCGGAACGGAACCTCTGAGACCGGGTTCCGGTGCAGGCAGTACACCGCCGCGACTTCCTCCCGGCCCAGCCGCTCGAGGCTCAGCGCGAGCAGCCCCGCGGTCCACCTCGGCTCGCACAGGAAGTCCACGAGGTGCCCCGACCGCAGGCCGTGGTGCTCGCCCACGCGCAGCACGGCGTACCCCACGGGCCTCCCCCGCCGGACCAGCCAGTGGCGCTGGTAGCGGGCGGGCTCCGGAAAGCGATCGAACCGCCAGGAGAGGAAGGCCCGGTCGCGGCAGGTGAGCACCGGGTAGTGCCGTGCACAGCGCTGCCAGATCGCATCGGCCCGCTCGTCGAAACAGGCAGCCGACTCGAGGCGCAGTCCTGCCATCGCTGCCTGGCCCAGGTGCACGCCGCGCAGCGCCCGGAGCGCGAGCGAGGCTGCCAGGGCAACTGGCCGCGGGAGGTCCAGCCCGCGCGCCTCGGCCAGCCGCCGCGGGTCGGACGGGTAGACCCACAGCGGCACGGCGCCGAGGTCCGTCCACCCGGACCGCAGGAACCCGGCGCGTGCCTCCGGCGCGATCTCCAGGCCGAGCCCCACCTCTGCACCCTGCAGCGCCACCTCGCCGAGCACTGCGCCCACTCCGCGCGCCCGGTAGCGCTCGGAGACCATCAGCTCCACGCACCAGACCGCTGTCAGCTCGCTCGTCCCCACGCGCAGCACCGTCGACAGACCGCCCTGCATCGCCTCGATCCGCCCCTCCCGCCGCCAGGCCCAGAGACGGCCCGGCGCACCATCGTCGAGGTACGCCCAGCGCACGTCGTCCGGCGCCGCCCGCACCGAGCCCTCGCCCCAGGCCGCGCGTCGGAAGGACAGGACCTCGTCCAACTCCGTCGGCTGGACCGGCGCCACCCCGGCCCGGAGCCTCTCGAGGTAGCCGACCGCCATGTCCGCCCTCCACTACGGCTTTTTGGCCCGAACGACGCGCGGCGCACCGCCCCCGTCCGCGAAGAACTCGAGGTCCACGTAGGCGCGCGAGCGCTCGAAGAGCAGCCGGAGCTGGCGCTCCTGACGCCGCCCGAATTCCATGAACAGGAGCCCTCCCGAGCGCAGGAACGGGAGCGCCTCCTTGATCACTCGCTGGTGGATCGACAGGCCGAACGGACCGCCGTCGAAGGCCTCCCGCGGCTCGCTGACCAGCAGGTGCGCGCTCTCGCCCAGGAGCTTCCCGGTGGAGATGTACGGAGGGTTGCAGACGACCAGTCCGACCCGGCCCTCGAGGCCGCGTCCTGCGAGCGGGGCGAACAGGTCTCCCTGGACCACCTCGACGCGCATCGAGAGCCCCAGCGCCGCGACGTTGCGCCGGGCGAGCGCAACGCACGGAGACATGAGGTCGCAGGCCCAGCCGCGCGCCCCGGAGACCTCGGCGGCGAGGCTGGAGGCCAGGTTTCCGGCTCCGCAGCACATGTCCACGAACTGGGCGCCGTCCTCCATGGCCGCGAGCGCGGCGAGGGCAGTCCGTCCGAGCAGCTCGGTCTCCTCGCGGGGAACGAGGACGTCAGCGGCGAGCGCGAGTTCGTGGCCCATGAACCTGGTGGTCCCGGCTTCGGCGACGCGCATGTCGGCCCCACCGCCGCACCATCACGGCCCGCTGGAGCAATGAACTCGGGGGGCTCCGGTTTCGCCGGGCCACCCGCGAGGGGCGTCCGGGTTGACCGGCTCGGCCCGGGCCGCTGAGAGTGCCGCATGACCGCCAGCATCCCCTACCGCAGCATCCGCGCCCGCTTCGACGCCAGCGCCATCGTGGTCTACCAGGCGTTCTCGCCCGCCATCGCCGAGCCGGCGCTCGCGGCGCAGCGCTTCGTCCCGCCCTTCTCGCTGAACCGCATGACGTGGATCAAGCCGTCCTTCCTCTGGATGATGGAGCGCAGCGGCTGGGCCTCGAAGGCAGGCCAGGAGCGCGTCCTCGCGGTGCACCTGCGGCGCGAGTCGTTCGAGGGTGCGCTGCGGATGGCCGCCCTCACGCACCCCGACGGCCGGGTCTTCGCCGACGCGACCGAGTGGCGCGAGGCGGTGGACGCGGCGGCGGTGCGCGTACAGTGGGACCCGGAGCGCTCGCTGCGAGGGGGCAAGCTCGAGTACCGCTCGCTCCAGGTGGGGCTCGGCCGCCGGGTGATCGAGGCGTACGCGACGGAGTGGATCGTCCGCATCGAGGACGTCACCCCCCTCGCGCACCGCATCCGCGCTCTCTGCCTGCAGGGCGACTGGTCGCGAGCTGGCGATCTGCTCCCGCAGGAGCGCGAGTACCCCACGCCGGACGACCTCCAGCGACGGCTGGGGATGACGGCAGGTTCGAGCGCGAGCTGAGCCGTTCCAGCGAGGTGTGGGGACTGGAGCGTGCAGACCCCTCGCGCCGGACTTCCCATGCCCGCCTCGTCCACCCCCAACGCCCTGCTCTGTCTCGCACTGTGCTGCAGCTGCGCAGGCGAGGTCTTGCCGCCGCAGGCGTCCGACGTAGGCGTCGCCACCCTGCCCGCCTCGAGCGACGCAGCGGCGCCCGACTCCGGTTCCTCCGTCGAACTCGACGCAGGCACCCCAGCGACCGACGCCTCGGCCCAGACCGATCGCGGGCGGTGGGACTCGGTGCCCTGTGCGGTCCCCGTCCAGGAGGCCGTCAACACGTCCTCCTGGCCCGAGGTCTTCGTGGGCACCGCGGCGCACGGGTGCGAGGACTCCGCGGCCGCCGGGACCCGGGCGAAGCCGTTGTGCAACCCCCACCTCGCGCTCGCGCGGCTGACCTCCAAGGGCCGCGTGCTCACCTTCCTCGATGGCGTGTACCGGCTCGACGACCTCCCGAAGCCCGATGGCTCCCGCGGAGCGCTGGGGGTGCCCAACGTGAAGGCCACCGCGACCGAGTTCCTGGTCCTGCGTGCGGCCGCGGGAGCGAAGCCGCTCATCCTCGGCAGCGTCGCGCTGTCCGGCGGGTGGACCGAGCACTCGCAGTCGCCGCGGGTGTTCCGCCGCGCAGTCGACCCCCTGCTGCGGGACGTGAAGGCGCTCTACCAGGTGGTGGACGGGCCCCAGGCGTCCTACCTCCGGGCGAGGCGCTTCCGCCACGTCATGGAGTCGCGCTCCGGGGCGCGCAGCCACGCGCCGGTGGCGGCGCTGGCGGACGGGAGCACGGTCGGGAGCCTGGAGACCAGCATCACCGAGACCCAGGCGACGCGGGACGGGACCTGGACCAAGGCGGACGCCTCGGGCGCCGGATGCGGCGAGGGCAACGCCGGGTGCTACCTCTACCTGCGCGTCGACGACGCCGCCTTCGACCCGAACGCGGTCTCGTTCGAGGCGTCGCAGTACGCGGCGATCGGCGGGGCGGGGTCCTACCTCGTGGTCCAGGGGCTGCACACCCGCTTCACGCAGTGCGGCGGGCTGAACTGCTCCATCCAGTTCGAAGGCGTGACCCAGGCGCTGATCCAGGACTCGAGCTTCGGCCACGTCGCCAACTCCGACGACAACTCCTACGGCCTCGGGCTGTGGTTCTCGAACGGAAGCATCGTGCGGCGCAACGTGGTGTTCGACTCCGCGTACTGGGGCGGCGTCTCCAACAGCAAGGGCATCACCTTCATGTGCGGCGGTGACGTGGCGCCGAACTGGGTCTGCAACAACGAGGTGTTCCACATCCCGGGTCAGGCCGGGGTGACGTCGAAGGGCGGCGAGTCCAACCTCCAGGTCCTGGGCAACCACGTCCACGACTGCACGGTGGGCATCGAGTCCAGCCACGTGCGCGAGCAGGACGGGAAGAAGTACCCCGCGGGGAACTGGACGGTGCAGCAGAACCTGGTCGAGCGCTGCGACTCCGGCGTGCTCCTGAGCCGCAACGGGAAGGCGGACGAGCAGCCTGGAGAGCAGATCCGCAACAACCTCTTCCGCGACAACCGCGAGGCGGTGACCTTCTCGGCCGGGACGCCGCCGGGCTCGCGGGTGGTGAACAACCTCTTCCTCGCGGGCCCGCGCTCCGAGCAGTGCAACGGGAAGGACTGCGGCGCGGCGCTCTACTTCGCCAACAACGCAGGCGAGGTGCGCGACTTCGACTACCTGTTCACGACCGCGAAGATCCACACCTCGCACAACCTGTTCCACGGGTTTGCGTGGACGCACGGCGTGAACCGGAACTGGACCGCGAACTACGTGAACCGCACGCTCGCGGAGTTCCAGCAGGCCTTCGCCGCGCACGGTGCGGAGGAGGGCTCGCTGGACGCCGACCCGCTCTTGGGCTCGGACCTCGCGCCGGGGCCGGGGTCGCCGCTCCTCGGAACAGGGCTGCCCGAGGTGAGTCCCAACATCGGGCCGTTTCCGAGGTGACGGAGCCGTCCCGGCGGCCGAGCCTGTGGCACCGCGCCTGGCACCGCGCCGGAATGTGCGTCAATTCGGGCCTTGAAAAACACACGCAATAACAGCCTGTTAGGACATTGAAGCAAGGGCTCGGGAAGGTGCCTGGGAGGCCACCTGCGGCCTTGGGAGCGAGTCAGGATTCTTGGGCTTGTTAAAGCCCGCATGGCCACACCACAAGCCCTCCCCGGCCATCCTGGGCCACCAGGCGCGCTTTTCGGGGCTTTGGATGTGCTGGTCAGGGCCGTCGAACCAGCACGCGATGCCCTTTCGGGGGGGCTGGGAAACGGTGCCAGTCCCCGGCGCGATGCCAGACTTGGCTGCCCCGGCGGTGCCAGACTCGGGAACCCGGCGCGGTGCCAGACTCGGCTGCCCCCGGCGCGGTGCCAGACTCGGCGGCCCGGCGCGGTGCCAGACTCGGCTGCCTGGCGCGGTGCCAGACTCGGGAACCCGGCGCGGTGCCAGACTCGGGAACCCCGGCGCGGTGCCAGACTCAGCGCCCCGGCGCGGTGCCAGACTCGGGGACCCCGGCGCGGTGCCAGACTCGGGAACCCCGGCGCGGTGCCAGACTCGGGAACCCCGGCGCGCAGTGCCAGACTCAGCGCCCCGGCGCGGTGCCAGACTCGGGGACCCCGGCGCGGTGCCAGACTCGGGAACCCCGGCGCGGTGCCAGACTCGGGAACCCCGGCGCGGTGCCAGACTCGGGGACCCCGGCGCGGTGCCAGACTCGGCTGCCTGGCGCGGTGCCAGACTCGGCGGCCCGGCGCGGTGGCGCGTTCTGGTCGAGCAGCGCCTCGGTACGCGCATGCACAGCCATTGAACATGGCGTCGCCTGGACAACGTATGAACCAATCTTCTCGAGTCCGCATCACACCCCGGCACAACGAACCGGACGCACCGTCCGGAACCAGTACCGAGGTGAACCATGGGGCGAACGTTCAAGGCAGCGTGGCTGGGTGCAGCAGTGCTGATGGTCTCGGCGTGTGGTGAGGAGACAAAGACGACAGTGACGCCCGATGCAGGGACCGTGAAGCCGCCGGGCTCCATCGTGGCCGTCGCTTCGGCCGACCCTCAGTTCAGCACGCTCGTCGCGGCCGTTGAGAAGGCAGGGCTCGCGGAGACGCTCGCGGACGAGACGAAGAAGTACACCGTGTTCGCGCCGACCAACGCGGCGTTCCAGGCGCTGCTCACGGAGCTGGGAATCACCAACGGCCTCGAGGGACTCACCGCCGCCCAGCTCAAGCCCATCCTGCTGTACCACGTGCTCGGGTCCGAGGTTCGGGCGGCGGCGGCGACGACCACAGCCCAGTCGGGAGCGAAGGTCGAGGCCCTGGGCGGCAAGGTCGCGCTCTCGGTGATCGAAGGGAAGATCGCGTTGGATGGAGCGGCGCGCGTCACGGCCGCCGACGTGCTCGCGAGCAACGGCGTCATCCACGTGATCGATCGCGTGATCCTGCCCAGCATCGCCGACATCGCGACGACCGACCCGGCGTTCTCGAGCCTCGCGACTGCCCTGACGGTCGCCGACACCGACGCGAGCAAGCCCGGCCTGGTCGCGGCGCTCGATGACGACAAGGCGAAGCTCACCGTCTTCGCCCCGCCCAACGCGGCCTTCGACGCGCTCGTCACCGCGCTCAAGGGCAGCGACAACGGCGCAACCACTGGCATTTCCTCGCTCGGCAGCTTCACCAGCGCCCAGCTCATCCCGGTGCTCAAGTACCACGTGCACGGCGGCGGTCAGGTCCTCGGCTCACAGGTCCCGGCCTCGGCGAAGCTGACCATGCTCGGCGGCAAGGCTGCGGTCGCCAAGGGCGACAAGGTCACCATCGACGGCGCCGCGGTCACCACCGCCGACATCCTCGCGAGCAACGGCGTCATCCACGTGATCGACCAGGTGATGCTGCCCAGCATCACCGACATCGCGACGACGGACCCGGCGTTCTCGAGCCTGGCGACTGCGCTGACGGTCGCCGATGCCGACCCGAGCAAGCCCGGCCTCGTCACGGCGCTCGATGACGACAAGGCGAAGCTCACCGTCTTCGCCCCGTCCAACGCGGCCTTCGACGCGCTCGTCACCGCTCTCAAGGGCAGCGACAACGGCGCAACCACTGGGATTTCTTCCCTCGGAAGCTTCTCCAGCGCCCAGCTCATCCCGGTGCTCAAGTACCACGTGCACGGCGGCGGTCAGGTCCTCGCCTCGCAGGTCCCCGCTGCCGCGAAGCTGGAAATGCTCGGCGGCAAGGCTGCGGTCGCCAAGGGCGCCAAGGTCACCATCGACGGCGCCGCGGTCACCACCGCCAACATCCTCGCGAGCAACGGCGCCATCCACGCGATCGATCGCGTGGTCCTGCCCAGCATCACCGACCTGGTGACCACCTCCGCGCAGTTCTCCTCGCTCGCCGGGGCCATCGTCGCCGCCGATGGCGCTCAAGGTGCGACGGTCAGCGTCGCCGCCGCGCTCGATGGCGACGCAGTGTTCACGCTCTTCGCTCCGACCAACGCGGCGTTCGCGGCGCTGGGCGCGGCGCCCTCGGGCCAGGCGCTCACCGAGGTGCTGCTGTACCACGCGGTCGGTCAGGCGGTTTACGGCGCGACCGCGGCAGGGCTCGCCTCGCCGCTCTCCGTCTCGACCGCCCTGGCCTCCAAGAGCCTGACCGTGGCGGCCAGCGGCGCCCCCGGTGCAGTGACCGTCGCCGACGGCACCGCAGTGAAGGCCAACGTGGTCGCCACGGACTACTTCACCTCCAACGGCGTCATCCACGCCGTCGACAAGGTGCTGATCCCGTAGGAAGCAGCGCGTGAACTCGAGCGCGGCGGGGAGGACACACCTCTCCCCGCCGCCGTCGCATGGTCCGAACGCCAACCCAGACCCTGCGCCGAGCCCGACCTCGCCGTTACACACTGCGTCACTCAAGGGGGGCCCGGCCGATGCTGACCATTCGCTCACCCCTCGACGACTCGCTGCTCGCCGAGGTGCCGGAATCCACCGCGGCCGAGGTGGAAGACGCCGTCCGTGCGGTCCGGGACGCCGCCATGCGCTGCGGCTGGAGCGTCGAGGAGCGCGCCGCCTTCGCAGGGCGCCTGTGCGACGCGATCCTCCGCGACCTGGACGCGGTCGTCGGCGAGATCGCCCGGGCCACGGGGCGCCCCGACCTGGAAGTCGTCTCCGGCGAGCTGATCACCGTCTTCGAGACCGCCCGCTGGCTCTCGGCGAACGCCGCCGCGGTCCTCGCCCCCGAGCCGCGGGCCGCCTCCACGCTCTTCCTCGGCACGCGCTTCCACGTCGAGTACGCGCCGCTCGGAGCGGTGGCCGTGCTCGCGCCTTGGAACTACCCGGTGCAGCTGGCGCTGGTCCCCGCGCTCACCGCGCTGGTGGCCGGCAACGGCGTGGTCCTCAAGCCCAGCGAGCTGACGCCCTTCGCCGGCCCGCTCATCGAGCGCCTCTGCCGCACCGCGGGCCTGCCCGACGGACTCTTGCGCGTGGTCCAGGGCGGCGGCTCGGTGGGCGCCTCGCTGATCCGGGCGCGGCCCAACTTGGTCTTCTTCACCGGCGGGACCGAGACCGGCAGGCGGGTGGCGGCGGCCGCCGCGGAGTCGCTCACCCCGGTGGTGCTGGAGCTGGGCGGCAAGGACCCGCTGCTGGTCTTCGCCGACGCCCACTTCGACCGCGCCGTCGGCGGCGCCGTGTGGGGCGCCTTCGCGAACGCCGGCCAGGTGTGCGTGTCGGTCGAGCGCGGCCTGGTCGAGCGCAGCCTCTACCCCCGCTTCGTGGACGCCTGCGCCCGCGCCGCCTCCGCGCTCGTGTTCGGCACCGGCCGGGACGCGGACTACGGGCCGCTGCTGCACCCCGCCTCGGCCGACCGGGTCGAGGCGCTGGTGCAGGACGCCGTGGACCGGGGCGCGCGGCTCGTGACCCGCTTCGAGCGCCGCGGCCAGAGGGTGACCCCGACCGTGCTCGCCGACGTGACGCTGGCCATGCGCGTCTGGCGCGAGGAGATCTTCGGCCCGGTGCTCCCGCTGATGCCCTTCGACACCGAGGAGCAGGCGGTGGCGCTGGCGAACGACTCCGAGCGTGCCCTGGGGGCCAGCGTCTGGACCGCCGATCCCGCCCGCGGCCGGCGCGTCGCCTCGCGCCTGAACGCCGGCTCGGTGGCGATCAACGACGTCATCAAGCAGCTGGGCAATCCGTCCACGCCCTTCGGCGGCGACCACGAGAGCGGCTATGGCCGCTACCACGGCCCCGAGGGCCTGCGGGCGTTCTGCCGGGTGAAGACGGTGGCGGCCTCGCCAGGGCTGCTCGCGCGAGAGCCCAACTGGTTCCCGTACTCGGGGCGCACCTTCGCCACCGTGGCGGCGCTGGCCCACGCCCACTACGGATCCGGGGATTTCCTGGGGCGGGGCCGGCGCATCGGCGCCTCGCTGCTCGAGGCCCTGCGCGGGCCGAAGGCCTCGGAGCAAACGGCAGTCGGGGAGCAGCACGAGGGAGACGAGCCATGAAGCGGACGCGGCAGCAGCGCATCGTCGTCGTGGGCGGGGGGCTGGGCGGGCTATCGGCCGCGGCCTGCCTCGCCGCGGACGGCTTCCAGGTGGACCTGTGCGAGAAGAACCCGCACCTGGGCGGCAAGCTCAACCTGCTGCAGAAGGACGGGTTCTCGTTCGACCTGGGCCCGTCGATCATCATCCTGCCGCACCTCTTCCGGCGCATCTGGGAGCGCGCGGGCCGGCGGATGGAGCCGGACGTCGAGTTCCAGCCGGTGGAGCCGCAGTGGCGCTCGTTCTTCGAGGACGGGAGCCGGCTCGACCTCTGGGGCGACCGCGGCGCCATGGACGCCGAGCTGCGCCGGCTGGGCATCGACGCCCGCGGCTACCACCGCTTCCTCGACTACTCGCGGCGGCTCTACGAGTTCTCGGAGAAGCACTACCTGGAGCCCGGCTCGGACACGGTGGCCGACGTCGTCGCCGGCTGCACGCCCAGCGAGCTCCTGCAGGGCACCGACCTCTTGCGCTCGGTGGACGGCGGCGTCGGCGCGTACGTGAAGGACCCGCGGCTGCGGACCATGCTCGGCTTCTTCGTGAAGTACGTCGGCTCCTCGGCGTTCGACGCGCCGGCGACGCTGAACCTCATGCCCTGGGCGCAGCTCTCGGGCGGGCTCTTCTACGTGAAGGGCGGCATGTACAACCTGGCCCGGGGCCTCTCGAAGCTGCTGGGCGAGCTGGGCGTGAGGGTGCACCTGGGCGCCGAGGTGGCGAGCCTGGTGACCCGGGGCCGCACCGTGGTCGCCGCGCGGCTCGCGGACGGCAGCGAGCTGCCCGCGGACGTGGTGGTCTCCAACATGGAGGTCGTCCCCGCGTACCGGCGGCTGCTGGGCGAGCACGGGGTGCGGGTGAAGGCCTACGAGAAGGTCTTCGAGCCCGCGTGCTCCGGGCTGGTGCTGCACCTGGGCCTCGACCGGCTCTACCCCGAGCTGCGGCACCACAACTTCTTCTTCAGCCGGGACCTGGCCGCGCACTTCGCCGCGGTGCACCGCGACCACGTGCTCCCCGAGGACCCGACGCTGTACGTGGTGCACCCCTCGACCACCGACGCCGGCGTCGCCCCCGCGGGCCACCACGTGCTCAAGGTGCTGCCGCACATCCCCTACGTGCAGCAGCCGGGCTTCGGCCGGGACGACTACCTGGCGCTGAAGGAACGGGTGCTCGACAAGCTCGAGCGGATGGGCCTCACCGACCTGCGCCGCCACGTGGTGGTGGAGGACCTGCTCGTCCCCGAGGACCTCGAGCGCCTGTACTACTCGAACCGCGGCGCCATCTACGGCGTGGTCTCCAACCGGAAGAACCAGGGCTTCAAGGCGCACAAGACGAGCGCGCTGTACGACAACCTCTACTTCGTGGGCGGGAGCGTGAACCCCGGCGGCGGCACCTGCATGGTGGTGCTCTCCGGGCAGCAGGTGGCGCGGCGCATCCGGGACCGCGGCCTCGAGGTCTAGCCGACGACGACGACGACCATCCGGACAGGACGAACGAACCCAGGAGGACGCAGATGAAGAAGCGCATCGTGGTGGTGGGCGCAGGGCCGGGCGGGCTGACCGCGGCGATGCTGCTCTCCGCGCGCGGCTACGAGGTGGAGGTCTACGAGAAGGCGGCGGAGGTCGGCGGGCGCAACGCGGCGCTGAAGGTGGGCCCGTACACCTTCGACACCGGCCCCACCTTCCTGATGATGCCGGGCATCCTGGACGAGATGTTCGGGCTGGCCGGGCGCAAGCTCGCCGACTACCTGGACATCCGCCCGCTCGACCCGATGTACCGCCTCGCCTTCCCCGACGGGCGCAACCTCGAGCCCACGCGCGACCCGGACCGGATGCGCGCGCAGATCGACTC
>CAZAIE010000037.1:0-16526 GCA_964485035.1 uncultured Myxococcaceae bacterium
ACCTGCAGCTTGGGGTAGAGCGCCGCGAGCGCGTGGCTCCCGGCGCCCGAGCCCATGCCCATGTCCGCGATGCGGCCTTCGCTGAGGAGGTGAGCCGCCGTCAGCGCGACCTTCTGGCGCATCGAGGCGTCCATCTGCGCGAGGTACCGCGAGTAGGCCGCGAGCGAGTCGCGCACCTGCGTGGGATCGCCGGACATGTGCCCTCCCTGCGTGTCAGCGGGCGCAGTCGCCCGTGTATGGGATGCGCGTGCCGCCGGCGACCATCTCGAAGTCGCCCACCTTCAAGAGCGCGAGGTCCCTCGCGCCGAGCAGGCCGTCCCACTTCGCGCGGGTGAAGCGGTCGCTCTGGGCGGTGAGCGCGATGTTGCCGCCGTCCGCCAGGAGCATGCCGTAGCGCTGGAGCGCCCGCGCGACCACGCGGGCGCCCTCGCCCGGAAGGGAGGCGAGCGGGAAGTCGGCGCGCAGGCGCAGGCGGGTGCCGTAGGGCGGCGTCGCGGGTCCCCCAGACGCGGCGCCGGTGGAGTGGGTTGCGGGGTGCAGGTAGACGCCGTCCCGGATACGCGCGTTGGGGAGGATGAAGCGGATGGCGTGCTTGATCTCCCCGGCCTTCACCTCGTCGGCCGAGAACAGCAGCGGGGCGATGGGATACCCGGCCGCGTCCGCGCTGGTGCACTGCTCCCCGCGCCCCGTCGGCGGATAGGCTCGGGTCATGTCCCAGACCACGAGGCAGCCGCCATTGAAGGTCGCCCCGTCGAGGTCCGCCCGCCACATCTCGTAGAGCTTCTTCGTCGGCTCGTGGACCACGAGGAGGTGACAGTCCCCGTCCCCCGCGCAGGCGTAGCCGGTCTCCCCCTCGAGCGCCCCGACGGCGGGCACGGGAACCGGCACCTGGTCGCAGTCGGGGGTGTAGAAGTCGTCGGTGGCGGTGAAGTCCCGCATCGGCGCCGACGAGTCGGCGCGGAGCACCTCGATCGAGAAGTCGATCTGCAGGACGTTGCCGTTGCCCCACCCTCCCGCAGCCGCGAGCCCGGCGATGACCTTGGCGGACTCGGCGTCGAGCGGCGCCGCGGAGACGTCCTGGTACCAGACCGAGTCCTTGGGGAAGTAGCCCTCGAAGGGTCCGGTGTCGGGCGAGCCTGCGCCCGCATCGGCCAGCAGCTTGCCGGCATCCGGGTTGGCGACCGCCGCGTCCACGCCCCCCGGCTCACGACTGCCGACGTTGCACGCACCGAGAAGACAGACGCAGAGGACCGCGAGACGACCTGACATGGCACCCGCACCACACGAGACCCGGCCAACGACCGGGCCTCGACCTTGAAGGACCCGTTCAGCCTTCCGAGCTCGGCGTCTCCGTCTTCTTCGCCCTCGGCTTGCGCTTCGGAGTCACCGGGGCGGGCTCGGGGTCGCCGGCCGGAGCAGCAGCCACGGGCGCGGACGCGGCAGCCTCGGCGGGAGTCGTGGAGGCCGGAGCAGCCTCGGCGACGGGGGCCTCGGCCGCAGCGTCCTTCTTGGTGCGGCGCTTCGGCTTCGCGGCAGGGGCCTCTGCGCCCTCCGGAGTGGCAACCACAGCGACGACCGGCTTGGCAGGCATCGGCGCCTCGCCTCCGGCCGCGACCCACCCGCGCTTCACGTTCTCCTCGATCCACGTGGCGATCTGCTTCTCCAGGGACTCGCGGGTCGCGGCGACGCGGATGGTCGTCT
Source organism: uncultured Myxococcaceae bacterium (assembly GCA_964485035.1). GTDB lineage: Bacteria > Myxococcota > Myxococcia > Myxococcales > UBA5297 > CAZAIE01. Next base: position 1,702 of record CAZAIE010000037.1, read on the forward strand.
TGAGCGGCTCGGCGCGCCCGGAGGAGTAGTCGGTGAAGTGGGCCACGAAGGCCGGGTAGTTGCGGTCGCTGGAGCGGTTGGTCTGCACGGCCACGTACTTGCGGACTGCCGTCGCGCCCTTCACGTACACGCCGCGCTTGAGCACCTCGGGCTGGGCCCGCTTGATGACCGTGGGGTTGTTGTGCCGCGACTCGAAGGGCAGCCGCGCGAACACCTGGTCCAGGCCGATGCACCCGACGTCGGTGGTCTTGTCCGGCCGCTCGCGCAGGAACACGGGCGAGACCAGCGAGACGATGGGCATGGGGCCGATGGCCTCGTAGCCCTTCCCCTCCTCGTACTTGAGGGTCATGCGGTGGATGGCCGAGTCCGAGCCGTCGGAGTCCACGAGGTCGTTGCAGCGCACCTCGACCACCACCTTCGGGTCCACGAAGCGGCAGAGCGTGCCCTCGCGGTTGGCCAGGCGGAAGGAGCTGGGCACCACCAGCTTCGCGAGCTTCTCGCGCCAGACCACGCGGTCGTCCTCGCTGAAGCCGCCGCCGACGCTCCCGATGATCTGCAAAGAGCCGTCGTCGCGGCGCAGCGCGATCTCCAGCTCGCGGAGCTGGTTGACGCCGTTCACCACGCGCTCACCGTAGGCCACCACCAGCGCGTCGATGGTGAAGGTCGGCTTGATCTTGTAGGTGATGCCCTGCTCGCTGCGGACGACGACGCCCTCGAACTTCTGCGTCCCCACCCACTCCCGGTAGCACCCGGCGGCCGCCGCAGCGTCGCCCTCCTGCGTCGCCACCACCATCACCTTCGGGCCGTCGCCGAGCAGCTCGCGCAGGCGGGCCAGGCGCTCGTCGTAGGACCGGTCGGCGACCTCCTTGCCGTTGTCCTCGACGAGGTCGAAGCCGTGGAACGAGAGGTTGTCGCCCAGGGTCGCGTCTCCCAGTGAGCGCGACACGTGGTAGCAGCGCGGGCGCCCCTCGGTGCCGGGGATGGCCGCGAGCAGTTCGCCGGCGATGACCACCGTGTCCTGCTTCGCGAGCTTCTTCTCGGCCTCTTGGGTGATGGCGATGCCGGTGACGACCCGGCCGTTGTAGGCGCAGAGCGCCACCTCGCCGCCGCGCTTCACCAGGAACCAGAGTTCGCCGTCGAGCTTGGTGGAGATCCACAGCTTGCCGGCCGGCAGCTGCCGCTCGATGCCGTCGGGCTCGAGGATGCGGTAGCGCTTGGCCACCTGCCGCTTGTAGGCAGCCAGGCGCGAGGACAGGGCCTCGTCCTTCAGCCCGCCGGGCTCGGTGATGCGCCCGTTCCCGTAGGCAACGAACTTGTCGGACCAGTTCATGGCGTGGCCGCCTTCAGCTCGAGGTTGGAGAGGTGCAGGACCAGCAGGTACGCGTCGTCCTTCACCCGGCCTTCGAGGAAGCCGCGGTAGGGGGTGCCGTTGGTCTGGAAGATGAGCGGGTTGGTGCCCTTGCCGCCGGAACCGACCAGCACCACCTTGCGCTGTTCCTGCAGGGTCTTGGCGATGCCGTAGAGGAAGTCGAAGGTCAGGCCGTTCACGTGGCGCAGCTGCATCGCGCGGGTGAGCGCGAACTTGCGGACCACCTCCTCGATGGGGAAGAGCCGGCCGCTCCAGGGCAGGGGCGCCTCCTCGGTCACGGTGGCGGTCACGTCCACGAAGTCGGTGCGGGACTTCTCGGCGCCGGTCGCGTCGTAGACCACCTGCAGCACCCGCGCGGAGTAGACCAGCTTGCCGTCCGGGTCGATCCACACGCGGTCGGCGTCGCCGACGCGGCGGCCGACGTTCTCCAAGTCGATCTCGGGGTCGCCGTCCACCAGCGCCTTGGCCAGGGGTTCGCCGTCGGGGAACTTCTTCTTCAGGGCCTCGTAGGTGTGGCCCTCGGTGGCGCGGATGAGCCGCTCGCTCTTCACCGCGCGCCCTGCGGGCGAGACGAAGTGGACCCGGGTCGCCTTGGGCGGGGAGTCCATGCCGACCTGCGCGTCGCGCTTCTTGTCGTCACTGATCCAGATGGTTCGGGTGGCCATGTGCCCTCCGGGCTACATCATGCTGAAGTCGAGATCGTCGCCCTCGGCCTCGTCGGGCTCGGCCACGACGGGCGCCACCGGGGTCGTCTCGCGCTTCAGGTACTCGAGGTTGAGCGGGTTGGAGATGAGGGCGAAGTAGCCGGCCTCGTTCTTGAGCAGGAAGGCGACCTCGGCGTGGTAGTCGTCGCGGTAGTTGAAGGCGGTCTCGTAGATGCTGCCCGCCTCCAGCCCGGCCTTGAGCGCGTCCCCCAGCTTCGCGGGGTTGAGCGTGTACACCGACATCACCTGGCACTCGAGCACGCGGCTGGGGTCCACCGGGCCCTTGAGCTGCTGCTCGACCCCGAGCGTGGACTTCACCTGCTCGACGGGCTTGCCCTCCAGGTCCACGGCGACGAGCTCGGAGCGCTCGACGACCTCGAACCGCTCGTCCACGTAGAGGAGCGACACGCAGCCCGGCGGCGCCACCGCGGAGCCGTCGCGCGTGAGCAGGGCGGGCTCGCACTTGCGGCCCTGCTCGTCGACGACCATCTTCGCCTTGCGGCCGTAGAGTTTGTCGCGATCCACCTTGGCGATCTCGAACTCGCTCTGCTCGCCGTTGAAACCCACCACGATTCCGCGACCCATGCGGCCTCCCGGCAACGTGAAGGCGGCAGGCTACCCCGAGCCGGGGCGCGTCGGGAATGAGCAGCGCGAAGGGCGTGCGTGATCGGCATCACGCCCGCCGGGCTCGGCCAGGGCTCACTTCTGCTGCATCGCGGCGGCGCGCTCGTTCACCTCTTCGAGGGACATGGTGCTGCGCCCAGTCTTCTCCTGCACCCGGCGCTGGGCCTTCGCGCCTTCGGCGGCGGTCATCGGGGCGGCGAGCTGAGCGTCGGTGAGCACCTGTCCGGTCTTCGCCGCGGCCTGGATGCGCTCCTCGCGGACCTGGGCGATGGCCTCAAAGAGCGCCTCGTCCACGGCGAACATGCCGGCCGCGGGCGAGTAGTCGGCGCCGCAGGCGTTGGAGCCGCCCATCACGCTGATGCCCTTGGCGCTCTTCACCTTGAAGAGGCCGAAGCCGGGACTGAGGCCACGGACCGCCCCGGAGCGCAGCGCCTCCTTGAAGACCTGCTTGCCGGTCTGGGCGTCCACCACCTCGACCGGGTTGTTGTCGAAGTAGGAGAAGAGCCACAGCTCGCCCGGGGTGGTGATGAGGAACTGGTTGTCGATGCCCACGCCCTCGAGCCCGGTGCCGAAGTGGTGCTCCGCGTACCCTCCCTGGTAGTGGGCGAAGGCCGCCAGGGCGACGGAGATGGTCTGGTCGGACTGGACCTTCACGTAGCGGCCGGCGAGGGTCAGGGTCTTGATGCCGTCCTTCTTCACCAGCCCGGAGAAGAGCTTCTCGCCCGTCTTCAGGTCGGTGACGGTGACGTTCGAGTCGGCGACGTGGGCGAGCAGGTCGAGGTCGTTGACCCCGTTCGTGATCTTCCCGACGTACGTGTAGAAGACCTTGCCCGCGCCGAGGCCCGTGTCCGCGGGGATGATGAGCCCCTCGTCGTAGTAGACCTCCACGCCCACCTTCGAGCCCTCGCTGGTGACCTCCAGGACGTGGCTGCCGAGCGGACCGAGCGCGGCGGAGTCGAGTTCGAGGAAGCCGCCGGCCGCCAGCTCGGCGGAGCGGAGCGCCTTCTTGTCGGTGCGGTCGAAGACCGCGACCTTCGCGGGCTCGTAGGCCCACACCAGCACGCGGGCGTCCGGGTTCGAGACCGACGAGGGGAGCTGGGTGAAGAACCGGTGCGAGCGGAAGCGCCCCTGTTCGTCCTTGAGCCAGTAGCCGACCGCCGTGCAGCTCGAGGGCGTGCCGACCAGGATGGCGGCCTTCTTGTCGGCGAGGAACCCGAAGGCCCCGGCCCCGGTGCGGATGGTTTTTGTCTCGCCCACGCCGACCGTGCCCTCCCACATCGTCCCCTTCTTCTCCATGGAGACGATGCGCACCTTGGTGTCGGGCTGGTAGCCGTGCACCACGGCCTCGCCCGCCGTGTAGAAGTAGGTCGTGTAGAGGAGCTGGCGCTCGACCGCGGGCGGGAGGGAAGCAGGGGCGTCCGGGTTGGCGTTCGGCGCAGCGGCGAGGGCGAGGGCGACGAGGAGTCCGGCGGAGGTCATGGCGGTTCCTGGGCTTGGGGCTGCCCAGTCGAACGCACCAACTCCGGGAACGATCTGCCGCTACCTGCCCCGCCGTGCAAAGACGTAGGCGACCCAGGCCCCGAGGCACTGCGCGTGCTTGCGTGGCTGGTACCGCGGCTCGACCCCGGGCGGCTCTACGTCCCAGAAGACCTCGAGGTCTTCGAACCCGGACTCGAGCAGCAGGTCCTGCAGCTCGGGGAGGGTCCAGAGCCGCCACTCGTACTTGAAGGACTCGGGCAGCAGCTTGCCCTTGCGCTCGAAGTGGATGGAGGCGCGGAGCCGGTGGGTGATGGCGTCGTAGCCCTCCTGCAGCCAGACGTAGGTCACCCCGCCGCCGATCTTCCGGCGCTCGATGATGCCCTGCTGCGTGAGCCACCCGCCGCAGACGTCGATCATGAGGATGCCGCCGGGGGCCAGCGAGCGGCAGGCGGAGGCGAAGTAGCGCTTCAGCTCGGCGCGCTGGTGGAACGCCTGATAGCTGAAGTTGAGGGCCATGATCGCGTCGAAGGGCCCGCGGGGCGCCCGGCGCACGTCGCCCAGGACGAGCCGCAGGCGCGAGGCATGGTCGCCGAGGCCCGGAAGGCGGAAGGCCCTCGTCCACTCGTGCACCGAGGGGTCGTTGTCCACCGCGACCGCGGTCCGGCGCCGGTCCTTGGCGATCCAGTTCGCGGAGAGCAGCGCCGTGCCGCTGAAGTCCTCGCGCAGACGCAGCGCGGGATGGCCGGCACGCTTCAGTGCGCGCTCGAGCAGGCCGATCTCCACGTGCGGCGCCTGGACCGAGCGCTCGTACATCGAATGGCGGTCGAGCGGCGGGGCGGCCGCACCCTGCGAAAGCGAGACTTTCTTGGACATGGCGAATCCGTAGGAGAAGAGAGACGCCCCGGACATGCCACAGGAGTGGAGGCTTCGGCTAGTTCCCGGCGCGACTCCTTCTACCTCAAGGCGAGCGTCCTCCCCTTCCACTCTGCCGAGTGCCACCTGCGGAACGAGCCGAAGCCCTCGAAGGTGCTCCCGCGCTTCTCCACTTCCAGGGTCCGCGCGCTGACGATCTGGAACTCGCGGGACGACTTCCCCTCCGCCCTCGACTCCCGGACCACCAGGAGTCGCTCCCCGTCCGGCGACCAGCCCGCGAACTCGACGTAGCCGAGCTCGGGAGAGGTGGAGGCAGGGAGCAACGGCTCGAACGTCCAGCCCTTGGCGTCCTTGCGGAAGACCCAGAGCTCGAGCCAGCCCGCGAGCGTCTGCACGGCGATGGTCACGGTCTTCCCGTCCGGCGCCGTCCGCACGGATGAGAGCTGGGGCACCGCGAAGGTGCAGCGCTCGAGCGACTGCTCGGGCTTGCCGCTGTCCAGGACGAGGCACCTCTCCCCCGGCCGCCTGCCCGCTCTCGCCACCAGCGTCCCGTTCCCGCCTCCCGGCATCGCTGCCCACTGCGACGCGGCCACCCGCAGGGCAGCCTCGGCGTAGAGGGCGTCGTCACCGTCGCCGAACTCCTGCCGCTCGACGAGCGCGAGCTGCCGCACCGCCTCTTCGGCAGCGGCCTGGGCCTTCTTGTCCGCGTCCCGCAGCCCGTAGAGGTACGCGAGCTCCGACTCCACTGCAGCCCTTCGCATCCGCAGCCGGTTCGCGAGGTGCCCAGGGGCCGCCGACGGCTCGACCCGGGCAAGCAGGTCCCGCCGCCACTCGAGCAGCGCGAGCCACTCGGCCTGCGGCAGCTGCTCCCCGGCACACTCGGGCTGGGTCACCGCGAGCGCCGCCCGGGCCCGCTGCTCCGGGGTGCCGCCCAGGGCCAGGAGGCGGCGGAACGCCTCTCCGTCCGAGCAGACCCGGGTGCGGTCCCCGCGCTCGAAGCTCTGGAAGGCCACCCCGTACTCGGCAGCGACGGCGAGGTGTGCGGCCAGCGTCTCGTCCCGCGATTGGCGCACCGACGCTCGTCGGGCCAGCCGCTCGGCAAAGGTGCCGAGCGCATCGAAGACCTCCGGTCCCACCGCCGAGGCCGGCGCCGCCTTGAGGAAGGCGGCGACGTAGCCGATGCCCAGCGCCGCGGCGACGTTCACGGCTCGTCCCTCACCTCGGGCTCGGCTTGCGGCGCCGCCGCGATCGCGGGTCGCGGCTGCGGGCTCGTGCCCCCGAGGAGCGCGCTGGCGACGAAGCCTCCCGACGAGGGCGGCGCGATGATGACCTGGATTTTGTCGGAGAGCTTGTCGGCCATCGTCTTCTGGATGAGGAGCGGGTTGCGGCTGATGAGCTCGCCCTCACGCGCGAGTTGCTCGCTGTTCGCCTTGCCGGTGGTCTCGATGCGGAAGGCCTCGGCCTCGGCGAGCTTGCGGCGCGCGTCGGCCTCGCCCTGGCTCGCGATGCGGTGCGCCTCCGCCTCACCCTCGGCCTGCTTGATGCGCTGGGTCTTGTAGGCCTCGGCCTCCAGGCGCTTCTGCTCGATCTCCTTCTCCTTGAAGGGGAGCACGTGCTTCATGGCCTCGCCTCTCGCACGCGCGGCGATGACCTCCTCCTGGCCGGCAGCCTCGGCGGCCTTCTCACGGCGCACCTTCTCGGCCTCGGCCTCCAGCTCGGACTCCTTGACCCGCTTCTCCTTGAGCTCGAGCGTGTAGCGCATCTTCTCCGCGGCCAGCTCCTCCTGCAGCAGCGCCTCCAGGCCCTCGCGGTAGCGGCCGGGAAGGTCCACGTTCCCGATGAGCACCGCCTTGAGCAGCACGCCGTCCTGCGCGAGTGCGGGCCGCAGCTCCTCCTCCAGCGCGGTCTGGATCTCCTTGCGCTTGGTGGAGAAGACCTCGCGGACCGTGTACTTCGCCACGGTGCGATGGAGGACCTCGCTCGCCTTGGGCGCGACCACGTCACGACCGACGTCCTCGGGGAGCGTCCGGGCGATGACTCCGATGCGCCCCAGCTCGAGCCCGTACCGCAGCGTCACGTCGAGCCCGATGGAGAGCCCCTCCGCAGACTGCAGCGGCGCGTCTCCATTGGCGCGGGCGCTCGCCTCGGCCCGCCACGTCTGGTCCCGGGTGGAGTACCGCCGCAGGTCGTGGACCTGGGGAATGGCCAGGGCCAGCCCCTCGCGCAGCGCGTCGACCCCGCCGGTGAGGCGGTTCGCCCGCACCACGATCTCGCCGGGGGCGACCAGGGTCACTGGATGCGCCCACACCGTCCCCACGACCACGGCGCCCACCGCCGCGCCGGCCAGGAGCCTTCCACGCCGGTGCCCCAGCCAGCCGGACACGCGGGGGACCACCGTGAGAAAGAGGAAACGAGCCGACTGCTGCAGGACCGACTTCACGCCTTCGAGCTTCATGGTGTTCTCTCTCGCCCCTGGCGAGCGCGCCTTCCGGGAGCCTGGAGGTGTGTCCCCTCGGACACGGAGATGTGGTGGGAGAGCCACAGTGCGTCGTCCCGACGACGACCACCCGAGCAACGACTGGAAGCACCCTGACGCACTGCGGCCTCGCTCCCGCGGCGCGCACGCGCTCGTGGACCGAACATCCGATCGCGACCGGGGAAGCGAGGCACGGCGATGCATCGCGCGATCCACCCTGGCGTAGGATGGCCGCGCCCCTCCTGCGCCATTAACCGCGGGGGTCTGCCCCACCTTCCGGACTTCCCATGGATACCCGCTACTTCGAGGACCTCGCCGCAGCCTTCGTCCGCGGGAAGCTGGGAGTGGACGGCCACGATGCGCAGGCGCTGATCGGCCTCGGGCTCTCGCGGGGCCTCAAGCTCCACAAGTTCAAGAGGCAGGCGGAGCTACCCCGGGTCCGCAGGGTGCTGGGACTGCTCCGGAGCCTCGTTCCCACGGACCTGCTCGACGTGGGGAGCGGGCGGGGCGCCTTCCTCTGGCCCCTGGTCGACGCCTTCCCGGAGCTCCCCGTCCTCGCCATCGACCACCAGGAGCGGCGCGCCCTGGACATCGACGCCGTGCGACGCGGGGGAATCGACCGGCTCTGCTCGGCTCGGATGGACGCGCGGCGGCTCGCGCTGCGCACGAAGTCCCGCGACGTGGCCACCGCGCTGGAGGTCCTGGAGCACCTGGAGCGCCCCGAGCTCGCCGCCCGCGAGCTGGTGCGGGTCGCCCGCCGGTTCGTGGTCGCCTCGGTCCCTGCCCACGAAGACGAGAACCCGGAGCACCTGCACCTGTTCGACGAGACGGCGCTCCAGCGACTCTTCGAGGCGGCCGGCGCGACCCGCGTCACCTTCGAGCGGGTCCACAACCACATCATCGCCTTGGCGCGTCTGTGACCGGCTCAGCCGCCTTCGCGGGCCCAATCGGCGAGGGTGGTCGCGGTCCTCCAGTTCCGGAAGGTCACCGCCGTCCCCAGCGCCTTTTCGAAGAGGTCCACGGTCAGGCGCGTGCGGCCCAGCGTGTTCGGGCACTTCATGAAGACCTCGCGCCCGAGGACGCGGAACTCGTCGGGGGCAGAGACCTTCGGGTCCAGCTTCGCCACCGACGCCGCCTCGGGGCTCCGGCCCAGGTAGCCGACCGCGAGGATTGGCAGGAGTGCCTCGTCCGGCGCCTTGCCCCGCTCGAGGAAGGGGTTGGAGCTGACGACCTTCGCCAGCTCCTTCGCCGTCCGCAGCACCACCGGGATCGAGAGCTTGAAGCGCTGGGCGATGGCCTGGGGGATCTGCGCCGCCAGCTCGTCCTCGTCCTTCGCGGCCCGGAAGAGGACGTTGCCGCTCTGGATGTAGGTGGCGACGCCCGAGTAGCCCAGTCCCTCGAAGACGACCTTGAGGTCCTTCATGGGAACGGGGTTCTTGCCCCCGACGTTGATGCCCCTCAAGAGGGCGACCCAGGTCGTCACCATGCGTGCCATGCCCCTGCTTAGCGGAGGCGGGGACCGATTGCATGCCTGGGGAGCGCAGGCCATCATCCGCCGGCCATGGAGCCCATCCACAAATACCCGAGGACACGGCACGTCGAGGGCTCCCGGCTCCAATCGGGGGACGAGGACCTGGCCTCGGTCCCATTCTCCGAGCTGCGCGGCCTGCACCTGGTGGTCGAGGAGAAGCTCGACGGCGCCAACTCGGGGGTGAGCTTCTCGAAGGACGGCGCGCTCCAGCTCCAGTCCCGCGGGCACTACCTGGTCGGCGGCGGGAGGGAGAAGCACTTCGACCTCCTCAAGTCCTGGGCGCAGGCCCACGAAGCAGCGCTCCGCGACCGGCTCGGCTCCCGCTACGTGATGTACGGGGAGTGGCTCTTCGCCAAGCACACCGTCTTCTACGACCGACTCCCCCACTACTTCCTGGAGTTCGACGTCCTCGACACGAGCGACGGCTCGTTCCTCTCGACCGAGCGGCGCCACGAGCTGCTCGCCGGCTCGCCGGTGGTCCACGTCCCCGTCCTCCACCGCGGGCCGCTGGAGAGCCGCCAGGGCCTCGAGTCGCTGGTCCGGCCCTCGCTCTACAAGTCCCCCGAGTGGCGGGACCGCCTCGCCCGAGCCGCCCTCGCTCGCGGGCTCGACGTGGAGCGGGTCCAGCGCGAGACCGATCCGTCCGAGCTGGCGGAGGGGCTGTACCTCAAGGCGGAGCGCGACGGCGAGGTCACCGGCCGCTTCAAGTTCGTCCGCGGCTCGTTCCTCCAGGCGGTGTTCGCCTCCGAGGGACACTGGCTCGCCCGCCCCATCGTCCCCAACGAGCTTGCGCCGGGCACGGACCTCTACGGAGGTTCCGCTTGAGCCTGGCCGCCCTCGTTCCCAGCCCCGGTGCACGCGTCGACTGGGACGCCCTCTTCCGGGCCTGTCCCTGGCTCGACGAGCTTTCCCGCTGCCAGCAGGACCCCGGCTACCACGCCGAGGGCGACGTCGCCGTCCACACCCGCATGGTGCTCGAGGCGCTGGTGGCGATGCCCCGATGGCAGGCTCTCGCGCAGGCGGACCGGGAGGTGCTGTTCCTCGCGGCCCTCTTCCACGACATCGCCAAGCCCGCCTGCACCCAGACCGAGCCCGACGGCCGCATCACCAGTCCCGGCCACTCCCAGAAGGGCGCGCTGCAGACCCGGGCGCTGCTCTACCGGGCCGGCCATCCAGCGGAGAAGCGGGAGGCCATCGCCGGCCTGGTGCGAGGCCACCAGGTTCCCTTCCACGCCCTGGAGAAGCTCGACCCTGCCCGGGTCGTCCATCGCGTGAGTCTGACCACCCGGTGCGATCACCTGGCGCTGCTGGCCGAGGCCGACGTCCGGGGCCGCGTGGCGGACGACCTCCCGCGCCTGCTCGACGAGGTGGCGCTCTTCGCCCAGCTCTGCCGGGAGCAGGCCTGCTTCTCGTTCCCCCGCCCCTTCGCCTCGGACCACAGCCGCTTCACCTACCTGCGGACACCCGGCCGCGTCCCCGACTACGAAGCCTTCGACGACACGGTCTGCGAGGTGGTGCTCATGTCCGGGCTGCCGGGAGCCGGCAAGGACACCTGGCTCTCGAAGAACCTCCCCGGACTGGCCGTGGTCTCCCTGGACGCCCTGCGCCTGGAGTACGGGATTGCCCCCGAGGATCCGCAGGGGCCCATCGTCGAGCGCGCCCGTGACGAGGCCAAGGAACTGCTCCGCGCCGGGCGACCGTTTGCCCTGAACGCCACCTCGGTCACACGGGACGTCCGCGGCCGGTGGATCGATCTCTTCACGGCCTATCGAGCCCGCGTGCACCTCGTCCACGTCGAGGCGCCCTATCGCCGGCTGCTGGAGCAGAACCGGCAGCGCCAGGCCCGGGTCCCGGAGCGGGTGCTCGAGCGGCTGATCGACCGCTGGGAGCCGCCGGACGTGACCGAGGGCCACCGCCTCACCTGGGTCAGGGAGAGCGCGGATCCGGCGTGCTAGGCTGCGCCCCCATGGACCTTCGCGACCCCGCCTTGAGCACCATCGACCCCAAGCTGGACCTCTTCCAGGAAATCCCCCGCCTGAAGAGGGAGCTGAACGCGGTCATCCTGGCGCACTACTACCAGTACGGCGAGGTCCAGGACCTGGCCGACTTCGTGGGCGACAGCCTGGCGCTGGCCCAGCAGGCAGCCAAGACGAAGGCCGACGTCATCGTCTTCTGCGGCGTCCACTTCATGGCCGAGACCGCGAAGATCCTGAACCCGGACAAGCTGGTGCTGCTGCCCGACCTGGCCGCGGGCTGCTCGCTTGCGGACCGCTGCCCTCCGGACCAGTTCCGGGCCTTCCTCGACCGGCACCCCGGCCACTTCGTGGTCACCTACGTGAACTCGTCCGCCGCGGTGAAGGCGATGAGCGACGTCATCTGCACCTCCTCGAACGCCGTCCAGCTGGTGAAGCGGATTCCCGCGGACAAGCCCATCGTCTTCGCGCCGGACCAGCACCTGGGGCGCTTCGTGGCGAAGCAGACCGGCCGGGAGATGGTGCTCTGGAACGGCTCCTGCCAGGTCCACGAGATCTTCAGCGAGAAGAAGCTGGTGCAGCTCAAGGTCCGCTACCCGGAGGCGGAGGTGGTCGCCCACCCGGAGTGCGAAGAGCGGGTCCTCTCCCACGCGGACTACGTCGGCTCGACCAAGGGCATCCTGGACTACGTCCAGAAGAGCCCAAAGCGTCAGTTCATCGTGGTGACCGAGCCGGGCATCCTGCACCAGATGGCGAAGGCGGCCCCGGGCAAGGAGTTCATCCCCGCGCCACCGGACGCTGAGTGCGCCTGCAACGAGTGCCCACACATGAAGCTGAACACGGTAGAGAAGCTCTACCTGTGCATGTGGGACCGCCGGCCGGAGCTGACGCTACCCGAGGACCTGCGCCAGAAGGCGCTGGTGCCGCTGCAGCGGATGCTCGACTGGAGCTGACCGCCGGCGCGACCCACGCCGTGTAACGCCTCGATTCTTGCGGGGTTCTGCGACCGGCAGGACTATCGAGGACATCATGCGCAAGGTCGTCCGCAGTCTCGGGTATTTCGTCCTGGTCGCCGCCCTCCTCGGGGCAGCCTGGTATGCACGCCAGAAGCTGTCCCCGCCGCCGCTTCCCATCGAGGCGCGCATCCGCACCACGCCTGTCAGCCGGGGCCCGCTCTCGGCGAAGGTGACCGCGAGCGGCACCCTCTCCGCGCTGGTCACGGTGCAGGTGGGCAGCCAGGTCTCGGGGCGCATCGCCGAGCTGCACGTGGACTTCAACAGCCCGGTGAAGAAGGGCCAGCTCATCGCCCGGATCGACCCGCAGCTCTTCCAGGCCGCGCTCGAGCAGGCGCGCGCGAACCTCATGGCCGCCGAGGGGTCGCTGGCCCGGGCCAAGGCGCAGGCAGAGGACGCCGACCGGCAGGCGGACCGCCAGAAGGCCCTGGTGGCCCGCCAGCTCATCGCCCAGGCCGACTTCGACACTGCCCAGTCCGCCGCGGCCGCCGCGCGCGCCGGGGTCCAAGTGGCCCTGGGCGCGGTCGAGCAGGCCCGGGCGGCCCTGCACCACGCGCAGATCAACCTCGCTTACACCAACATCCACTCCCCCATCGACGGCGTCGTCATCTCGCGGAACGTGGACGTGGGCCAGACCGTGGCGGCCTCGCTCCAGGCGCCCACCCTGTTCACCATCGCCGAGGACCTGACCCGGATGCAGGTGGACACCAACGTGGCCGAGGCGGACATTGGCAAGCTCGCGCCGGGGATGGAGGCGACCTTCGTGGTGGACGCCCACCCCCACCTCACCTTCCGCGGGAAGATCAGGCAGATCCGCAATGCCCCCATCACCGTCCAGAACGTGGTGACGTACGACGCCGTCATCGACGTGGCCAACCCCGAGTCGAAGCTGAAGCCGGGGATGACCGCCAACGTGACCGTGGTCCACGCCTCGGCGGACGACGTGCTGCGCATCCCCAACGCCGGGCTCCGCTTCCGCCCCACGGCCGACCTGCTGGCGCCGACGGGCGACGCCGGGGCTGTCGCATCCCGCGGGCGCAGGGAGGGGGGCCGGCGCCCGGACGGGCCGCGCCAGGTCTGGGTGCTGCGCGAAGGAGCGCTGCACGCGGCCACCCTGCAGACCGGAATCACCGACGGGACGCTCTCGGAGGTGAAGGAAGGCGACCTCGCGGAGGGCGACCTGGTGGCCATCGAGGCGCTCGAGACGGCGACGCCGAGCCGGACCGGGAGCAACCCGCTCGCGCCGCAGCCCGTCCGCGGAATGCGCCGACTGTAGGCCCGGAGGCTGCCCATGGGCTGGTATGAGGTGTTCCGCATCGCCGTCAGGGCGCTGCTGCGCAACAAGACCCGGTCGGTCCTGACGGCCCTCGGAGTCATCATCGGGGTGGCCGCCGTCATCGCCATGGTGGCCATCGGCGAGGGGGCGAAGCAGCAGGTGGAGCAGGCGTTCTCCTCGATGGGGACCAACGTCCTGGTGGTCCAGTCGGGCTCCAGTGGTGGCCACGGCGCGCGGGGAGGGTTCGGGAGCCTGCCGACCCTGACCTGGGACGACCTACGGTCGATACAGGGCGAGATCTCCTCCGTCCGCTATGCGTCCCCGGTGCTCCGCACCAGCGCCCAGGTGCTGAGCGAGGACCAGAACTGGTCAACCAGCATCCAGGGGACCAACGTCGACTTCCTGGACATCCGCAACTGGAGCATGGGCCTGGGCGCGAGGTTCACTCCCTCGGACGTCGAGGCGGGCAACAAGGTGGCGCTCTTGGGGGTGACGGTCGCGGAGAAGCTGTTCGGCCCTGGTGCAGACCCGGTGGGGCAGATGGTGCGCATCAAGAACGTGCCATTCCAAGTGGTGGGGGTGCTGGCGAAGAAGGGACAGTCGCCCGCGGGCCAGGACTACGACGACACCGTGGTGGTGCCGTACACGACCTTCCTCGCCAAGATCCAGGGTGGCCTGGGCAAGTTCGTCCCCGGGAGCATCTTTGTCAGCGCGGTCTCGGCCCAGGCCGCCGGCGCGGCCGAGCGGGAGATCGCTTCGCTGCTGCGGGACCGTCACCGGGGAGAGGACGACTTCTCCATCCGGAACATGGCCGAGGCAGCCAGCGCCCAGGAGCAGGGAACCAAGACCCTGACGGCCCTCCTGGCGAGCATCGCCGCCGTCTCCCTCCTCGTGGGAGGCATCGGCATCATGAACATCATGCTGGTGAGCGTGACGGAGCGGACCCGGGAGATCGGCATCCGCATGGCCATCGGAGCCCGTCCCCGCGACATCCTGGCGCAGTTCCTGGTGGAGTCCCTGACGCTCTCCCTTGCCGGCGGCATCCTGGGGCTCGGGCTGGGAGTCTTCGCGGCCCAGCAGCTCGCCTCGTCGTTTGGATGGCCGTTGCTGGTGCAGCCGGAGGTGGCAGCGCTGGCCATCGGCTTCAGCGGGTTCGTGGGCGTTGGCTTCGGCTTGTATCCCGCGCGGAAGGCGGCCGGGCTGGACCCCATCGAGGCACTCCGCTACGAGTAACCGACGATTGGACGGCGGTCGCGTTGCAACCGGAGGGGCCGAGGCGGGCTGGGGACCGTCTCTATCTGGGAGACCGACCAAACCCAGTGTCCGTGCTCACGAGGCATGATAGCCGCCGGGGCACTTGCGGACGCTCGAGGGTGAAGCAGGACTTCGCGCACGGGATCGGCGCACCGCTGGGCGATCGGCCCGGACTGACGTCGAGTTCGCGAGGGCATTCGACCCCGCAATAGGCGAAGCCCCGATGACCTTGCGGTCATCGGGGCTTCATTAC
>CAZAIE010000038.1:0-16485 GCA_964485035.1 uncultured Myxococcaceae bacterium
GCCCTGCGCGTCGACGATCTCCTGGGTGAAGGACTTGCCGTCGGCGGTGGTGAAGGTCGCGGTGAAGCTGCCGAGCGGCACGCGGTGGCCGGCGCGGCCCGCGACGGAGTAGGGCGTGATGCCCTTGTCGATGTGCGTGCCGACCAGCGCGGGGTTGGCGGCGAACCAGACCGGGACCACGGCCAGGAGCGAGTAGCCCGGAGCGGCAGCGGCAGGGCAGGTGAGGAGCTGGAAGGTGTCGGAGATGCCGTTGGGCTGGAAGTAGCCCACCAGGAAGGCCTTGGGGTCCGCGCAGGAACCGCGGGCGATGCGCGTGAGTTCGGTGTCGTCCACGCGGACCAGCTTCCCCTTCACGTCCCAGCGCTCGGTCGTCTGCTTGCCGTCGGACGCGCGGACGGTCACGTCGAGCCACCCGGGCTCGGTGAGGCCGTCGATGCCTTGGAAGGCGATGCGCTCGGCGGTGCGCTCCGGCATCGGGACGTTGGGGTCCGTGATGCCTTCGGCCAGCGGACGGAAAACGGTGTGGTACAGCCGCGGCTCCTGGGTCAGATCGACGATGGAGGTCTCGAACCAGTTGTGGTGCTGGGCGGCGTAGGTGTGGGCGAAGAAGTCCGAGACGTCGGTGGGCATCCAGTGGTCGGAGAACAGAAGCCGCAGGCCGGTGAAGTGGACCGCGGCGGAGCCAGCCATGGTCGGGCGGGTGTTCAGGAACCGGGTCAGGACCAGGTGGCGGGAGCCGTTCGTCGCTCGCAGGACCTGGACCGCTGGCTCGAGCTCGGGGCCACCGTCACAGGCGACCAGCGGGATGGGGTCGGTGAGGCCGGGGAGTTCGAGCGAGAAGCCGGCTTCGAACCCCGCGCCGAGCGTGACTGGGTCGGTCTGTTGAGGCGTGCGGTTCAGGCTGTAGCTCTCGACCAAGACGCCGGCGGGTCCGAGGTCGTGGGCCACCTCGGCGAGGAGCTGGACCGAGCTGGCGTGCTGCATGAGCTCGTAGCGGCGCAGCGTCCGGCCCATGGAAGCCGGGGCGGGGCGGAAGCGCTGCGCGGCGAGGTTGCCCTTCTCGACGAGGACACCGGCCACCGAGGCCTGCTGCAGCTCCCACGGCTGCAGTCCGGCGCGCGTCAGCCGGGGAAGGGAGACGTGAACCTGGCGAGCGCGCTCGTCTGTGACGGAGAGGCCTTCACGCCAGCGGTTGCACAGCTCAAGGGGGCGGGGGCATTCGATGGCCACGTCGTCCAAGACGGTGCCGGTGACCGAGCCGTCCATGACCAGGTTCGCGGCGTCGCGGCCAGCGCCGGCGTCGGGTGGCAGGCTTGCCGCGTCGGGCAGGGCAACGGTCGAGTCAGGTAGGCCACCGTCGGGGTCTGGCACCGCGACGGGCGTCGAGCAGGCCACCAGGCAGAGCGCTGCGAGTCCAAGTGGCCACAGGGTGGACGTGGACTGGGTGGACTGGGTCGACGTCGACTGGGTGGACCAAGTGGACGTAAGCCCCTGGCTCCGCGCCTCTGAAAACCCTTTTCTTTCAATGACCTGGCTCATGTGTCCCTCAAGGGTCCTGAGTCCAGTACGGGCGGGCCTGCTTGATCAGCACCCGGCCGTCGCGGGCCCACTTGGCTTCCACGTCCAGGCGCAGTGGCGTGCGGTCCGGGTACACGGTCTTCGCCAGGTGGTCGTGCAGGATGAACAACGACTTCCCCAGGGTGGCCAGCGCGTCTGCACTCCAGACCTGCTGTCCTTCCGCGACCTTGGAGGCGTGCACCAACACCTGGAGCTCGGTCATGGCAGGCGGGTCGCCGTGCCTTCGAAAGGTCAGCACTTCGGCCACAGCCAGTGGGTCGGCGGGTCGCACGACGCTCTCGTCGCCAGGCTGCGAGACCACGCGGTACAGCGGGTCGCCGGCGTCTGGTGCCAGGTTCGTCACCGCGACCGCGTTCGCCTTCTCGAGCACGTACGACGCCGCCACCGCCACGCCCATGTACACGCTCTGGTGGTCGATGCCGTAGTACTCGCGCTCGTCGAACGCCCGGTCGTTCCACAGGCTCGCCCAGACCTTCCGCAGCGCGTCGGTCACGGGCTTCTCTTCCGTGAGGTCCTGCTGCAGGTCCTGGAGGATCGCCGTGATCCAGGTGCGCTCGGGGTGCGCCGTGAACTCTGCCTGCCTCGCGGTGATCTGCTCCTGCAGGTACTGGGCGTGCTCGGTGCTGAGGCACTTCGATGGGCCCACGGTGTCGCCGTCCAGGTCGTCAGCCAGGCAGCCGGTCTTCGAGTCGTAGAGGCCTGCTCCCGAGAACGCTTCGAGGTCCTCGGCGTTGGTGCTGCTCCTGAAGCGGACGAAGGTCGTGTCTGCACTCGCCCCCAGCGTCTGCCGGATCTTCGCGGTCAGCTCGTCCAGGAGCCCCGCCTGCAATGGCGCCTTCTTGATCTGCTTGCGAAGCGAATTGAGTGAATTCGCCTTGAAGATCGCATCGGTCCGCAGCCTCGGGTCCGCGAGTGCTGCATCCACTGCCTTGTCGATTCCATTGGCCTTCGCGAAGGCGTCGTAGCGCGCGAACGGGATGCCGAACCCGTCCTGGCTGTTGTCCGGCAGCGCCTTGCGGATCTCGCCCAGGTTCGCGGCCTTCACCCCCACGCTCTTCGCGTCGGCGCCGGTCAGCTCGCCCATGGTCTTGAGCGCGGTCTGCGTCAGGTCTGCGGGCGCTGCTCCCAACGGCGGCTGCTTCTTGCGCCAGAACTCCTCGGCGTCCTGGAGCCGCGCCGGCTCGAAGGTCACCGTGCTCGACGTGACCTCGAGGTGCACGAGCGAGCCCGCGAGCTGGGTCACGAGCGCGTTGTCGTAGATGGCCGGGACCGCGGCGTTGGGCACACTCTTCTCGCGCAGCCGCAGGTTCACGTGGCTGAACTCGTTCTGGGGATTCGCCGTGACCAGCCCCGAGACGATCGAGATGTCGTTCGGCGCGCTCTCGACGACCACCACGTCCCGTGGCCCATAGTCGCCCAGCGGCTGGCCCTTGGGCACCCGCCGCAGGATGCCGTAGCCCTCGCCCGCGTTGTAGGAGACCGAGGGAATCCCCGTGAGCAGCTCGTTCTGGAAGACCGTAGCGATCCCGCGTGCTTGGAGGCTCGGGGCGATGCGACGGAGCAGGCCTTCCTGGGAGACGTCGCCAGGCACGAACGCGAGCAGGTTCGCTGCGAAGGGCGCACAGGCCTTGAGCTTCGCATCCACCTCCACGATGTCGTCTTCGACCAGCGCGTTCGCGGCGTCAGACTGCGTGTAGATGGTGTACGCGACGATGCCCTGAGCCTGGGTGATCGGGTGCTTCACCGCGGGCCACGCCTTCACCGCACCGCCCCAAAGCGACCGTGAGGCGCGACGCAGCACCAAGCTGAGGTAGCTGTCGAGATCCAGGCTTGCCAAATCCTTGAAACTCTTCAGGAATAGCAGGTGCCAAGAATACAGGTGCATGTCCTGGAAGTAGCAGTCCTCGAGCAACGGGGCGCGCCGCTCCTTCCCAGCGATGGGTGCCAGGTACTTGATCTCGCCGTCCGCCGCGGAGAGCGCCGCAAGGTCGGCCGCTGACTCCAGCCGCGTGCGGTATCCCGGAAAGATTGTCTGGCCACCATCGGGAGCCAAGCCCACGCCAGCATCGGCGCCGACACCTGCATCTTCATCCGAGCCCGCGTCGAGTCCAGAGACGCTCTCCGAGCAGCCGGCGACGAGAACCACGAGGATCAGCCCAAGGATGCGCACGCAACGACCTCCCGGAAGCACTCCCCCACCTGCAGACGTCGCGCCATGGGCATCGTGTCCCAACCGACTGAAACGGCGAAGGTATTTGTTGGCCATGCCTCTCAGTTTTCTGAGCGGACGTGGTGCAACCCTGGCACCGAAGCCCGAGGGTGTGCCAGAACGCCCGCGCTGTATCCATCCAGATACGCAGATAAGCCAACGGCGCGGACCCGCCTGAGCGGATCCGCGCCGTCATCTTCAGTGCCAGGCTCTAAAAACCCAAATTGCTACGGCCTCTTAGCCGTCCTCTAGGCGTTCGCCATGCAGGCCTTCAGGTCGCCCTGGACGTCGCCGGTCGGCTTGATTCCGAACTTCTCGACCAGGATGTTCAGCGCGGCCGGGGTCACGAACGCCGGGAGCGAGGGCCCAAGCCGGATGTTCTTGATGCCCAGGTGCAGCAGGGTCAGCAGCACGGCGACGGCCTTCTGCTCGTACCACGAGAGGATCATCGAGAGCGGCAGGCCGTTCACGTCGGTGCCGAACGCGTTCGCCAGTGCCGCGGCGATCTGGATCGCGGAGTAGGCGTCGTTGCACTGGCCCACGTCCAGCAGCCGCGGAATGCCTCCGATGTCGCCGAACTCGAGCTTGTTGAAGCGGTACTTGCCGCAGGCCAGCGTCAGCACCACGCAGTCCTTGGGCACCGCCTCGGCGAACTCCGTGAAGTAGTTGCGGCCGGTCTTCGCGCCGTCGCACCCGCCGATGAGGAAGAAGTGCTTGATGGCGCCGCTCTTCACCGCGCCGATGACCTTGTCTGCCACGCTCATCACGGCATTGCGGCCGAACCCGACAATGATCTTCTTCTCCGCCTCGTCAGCGGTGAATCCAGGCGCCGCGAGCGCCGACGCGATGACCTTGGAGTAGTCGTAGTTGGTCACGTGCTCGACACCGGGGAACGCGACGAGGCCGGTGGTGAAGACGCGCGCCTTGTAGCTCTCCTTCGGCTTCTGCAGGCAGTTGGTGGTGAACAGGATCGCGCCGGGGAACTTCTCGAACTCGCGGATCTGGTCCTGCCACGCGCCGCCGAAGTTGCCCACGAGGTGCTTGTACTTGTTCAGACCGGGGTAGCCGTGCGCGGGCAGCATCTCGCCGTGCGTGTAGATGTTGATGCCCTTGCCCTCGGTCTGCTTGAGCAGCTCCTCGAGGTCCTTCAGGTCGTGGCCGGTGACGAGGATGGCCTTGCCCTTGACCGGCGTGACGCGGACCTGGGTGGGCACCGGGTGGCCGTAGGCCGTGGTGTTCCCGTCATCCAACATCCCCATGATCTTCAGGTTTTCCTCGCCCACCTTCAGCGCCGCGCCGAGCAACACGTCGGCCCCGACGTCGCGGGTGAGCAGGTCGAGTGCCTCGTAGAAGTAGGCGTAGGTCGCCTGGGTCTCCCGGCCGTAGACGGCCGCGTGATCGGCGTAGGCCGCCGCGCCCTTGAGGCCGTAGAGCACCAGCTCCTTCAGGCCAGTCACGTCCGCGCCGACCTTCGCGATGCGCGCCTTGATCGACGCGACCGAGGCCTGCTGCGTGAGGCCCTCGAGGTCCTTCGCGGGCTCCCAGGTCGCAGGGCCTGTAAGGGTCTCGGGCTTCTGCCCGGCCTTGTCGCACGCGGCCAGGTACATCGCCTTCGCCTGGTCCTTGGCCTTCCCGAGCTCGCGCAGCGTGGTCTCGAGCCGCTTGGGGTCGAAGTCCACGTTGGTCACCGTGGCGAAGAGCGCCTGGATGACCTGACGGCCGATCTTCATGTCGTGCGCGCCCAGCTTCGCCGCCCGGTGCGCGTACATCGACACGCCCTGCGCCGCGTAGACGACCAGGTCCTGCAGCACCGAGGTCTGCGGGTCCTTGCCGCAGTTGCCGATGGCCGTGCAGCCCTTGCCGCCGACGGTCTGTTCACACTGGTAGCAGAAGTTCTCCATGGAACCCTTCCTTTCGTTGGTGCTGTGAGTTGGGACTACTGAGTGCTGAAGACTACGGAATCACTCGCGAATCACGTTGCGTTCAATGCCTCCACGGACGCCAATGGTGTGCTCTTCGATGGTGAAGTTGCCCGTGGCAGCGCCAGCCTTCGCTGCTGCCTGGATCGCTGCGTGCGAGATGCCGCCGCAGCAAGGGACCTCCATCCGCAGGACCGTCACCCGCTTCGGCTTCGCCTGCCGGAACATCTCCGTGAGCTTCTCCTCGTAGAAGCCCACGTCGTCCAGCTTGGGGCAGCCGACCACCACTGCGCGGCCCTGGAGATAGCGGGCGTGGAAGTCGGGAACCGCAAAAGGAACGCAGTCGGCGCAGATGACGAGGTCGGCGCCGCGCAGGAACGGCGCGCCGGGCGGCACCAGCATGAGCTGCACCGGCCACTGGGCGAGCAGCGAAGGCGGCGGCTGGTCGTCCGTCGCGGGAGCCGGAGCCTGCGGCTGGAAGGAGCGGACCGCGGAGCCGGGGCAGCCACCACCGGCGTGATGTCCGTGGCCGTGACCGTGTGCTGGGCCGCGGATGTGGACGTTGTGCGTGGGAGCCTTGCCCTGGGCGCGCTGAGCGGCCTCGACCGCGGCCAGGTCGAACTCCTCGGCCTCGCGCTCGATGATGTGGAGCGCGTCGCGGGGGCAGTCGCCGATGCAGGCACCGAGACCGTCGCAGAAGTTGTCCTTCACCAGCTTGGCCTTGCCGTCGACGAGCGCCAGGGCGCCCTCGTGGCAACCGGTGATGCACTGGCCGCAGCCGTCGCACTTCGCTTCGTCGATCTCGATGATCTTGCGCTTCATTTCGCTTCCTTCCTCTTCAGGGCCCCAGCCACGTCGCTCAGGCGGGTCGAGGCCAGCTTCTTGCGGAACTGTTCGTTGGTGCTGACGACGAAGTCGCCAAGGACGCAGTGGCCGCACTTGGGCAGGCCCAGCAGGCAGGCATGGACCTCGAGCGTCCCCTCCAGCGCTTCGAAGATCTCCAGCAGCGTGATCTCCCCGGGAGCCTTGGCGAGCTTGAAGCCGCCCTGGGGACCGCGGGTCGAGGTGACGAGGCCAGCGTGGACCAGCCGCTGCATCACCTTCGCGAGGTGGTTCTCGGAGACGGGCAGCACCTCGGTGGCCTGGTTGACCCGCAGCGCCTTCTCGGGGTCCGCGGCCATGAGGATCATGGAGTGCAGGCCCAGGTTCGCTGCTTCGCTGATGTTGACGACGCCAGTGCTCATCGACGGCTCCAAGATTTCGGTACTTCTATGCCGAAATAGGTTCGGGTGCAAGAACTTCTGTTTAGCCAGCCGGGTGATGCGGTGGCCACGGTGGAGTTAAGGACTTGGATTTATGGTGGTATTCAGGGCCCTCTTCGGGGCCATCACCCCACCTGGGTCCTTGGGAGAGGGGGCTTCGGTCTGCCCTGCCTGGCTCTTCTCTCGATGCTGACGCGGCTGCCTTGCTCACTGCTTGAGTCGCAGCTGCAGGGCCCGCCGCGAGACTTCGAGCTTCGCTGCCATGGCGTCCAGGTCGTCGGCACACTCTTGCTGGCAGCGCCGGAGTTCGTCGTCTGGGATGTCTTTGGCCTTGCGCAGTCGGGGACTCCGCTCGATCAGCGCGTATAGCGTCGTCCGCGAGATCCCGAGGGCTTTGGCCACAGCCCCAACTCGCCAGCCCGTCCGCTTGAGCGTCGTGACCAGCTCTTCGTCCCCCAGGCTCGCCGGGTCGCGGCGGTCCGTGGTGCCAGGTTCGTCCGTGGTGCCAGGTTCGACTGCCTGCCGGGGCCTGGTCGCCAACAGCCGGTCCAGGCACTCGTCGAGACAGGCGGTGGGCTGGCCACGACTCGAGATCACGAGCTGGCGCACGACGTTCCGGAGCTGACGCACGTTCCCCGGCCAGTCAAACATCGCCAGGCGCACGGCCAACGCCGCGGGTAGCCAGGACTGCTTCCCCGGCCGCTCCAGGCGATCGCGCTCGCCCATGGCTGCCAGCTCCTCGAGGAGGAAGTGGCGCAGGAGCCGCCCCAGGTCGTCCCGGCGCTCTCGCAGCGGCGGCAGCCGGAGCTGGAACCCCGCGATGCGATGGAACAGCGCGTCCCGGAAATCACCAGTGGATATGGCCACTTCGAGGTCGAGGTCGGTCGCGCAGATCAGCCGCACGTCGAGCCTCTGCTGCCGCGAGCTCCCCAGCGGCGTGTTCTCGCCGGTCTCGAGCACGCGTAGGAGCATGGGCTGCACTTCGGGAGGCGTCTCCCCAATCTCGTCCAAGAACAGCGTCCCTCCGTGCGCCTGGGCGAAGGGTCCGACGTGCTCGCGCGCTGCGCCGGTGAAGGCTCCCGCGGCGTGGCCGAACAGCTCGGAGGCGGCCATGCTCGCGGGGATGGCCGCCATGTTCAGCGCCACGAACGGACCCTTCGCGCGCGGACTGGCCTGGTGCAGCGCCTTCGCGACGAGCTCCTTGCCGGTCCCGGTCTCGCCGCGCAGCAGCACGTGGACGTCCAGGTCCGCGACCCGGGCGATCGCCTCGCGCACCCGCTCGATGCCCTGGCTCTGGCCCACGAGGCCGAAGGCTGGACGCGGCGGCGGCGGCAGTCCCAGCCAGTGGAGCAGGAGCACCACGCGCTGACCGAGCTCCAGGACGACTCCGCGATCGAGATCGCTCGCGCTGAGCTTTCGCGCCGACTGGAGCCTCTCGCCGTCCACGCCCAGCTCCACGTCGGGATGGGGAACGAGCCTGAGTCCGGCGCCGTCGGGCTCGAGCAGCACGCCCCGGCGGCTGAGGAACGGGTCGGCCAGGGGCTGTGCGCGGCCACCGCCCGGACCGACGAAGTCCGGAGCGAGCCGCGAGAGCTCCACCGCCTGGTGCTCGAGCAGGGGAACCAGCCGGGCTTGCTCGCCGACGCGCCGGACGTCGGGATGAGCAAGCACCGTCAGCGACGGCACCCGCAGCGTCGCCTCGGAGATGGCTCCGGGCGTGGGCTGCAGCGTGCTCACCTCCAGGTCGGACCTGCTCATCGCTCCTCCAGGGTCAGCTCCGCCGGCGCCGGGTGATCGGTCCGGGTGTAGTCGGCGCGCGCGGCCGCGAGGAGCGAGTGCGCCCGCTCGGGGTCCTGCGCACGAAGCGTCCGGGCCAGCGCGAGCCGCGCGTCACCACACACCTCGGGCGGGCCGGGGTGTCGCGCGCAGGCAGCCACCGCCTGCTCCAGCGTGAGCCACGCCTCGCGCTCGCGGTGCAGCCGGGCGAACACCTCTCCCAGGCCCACCAGCAGCCCCACCCGCTCCGGTTGCAATCCCGGCAGCTGCTCCACCCGGGCGATCGCGTCCTGGAACAGGCCGATGGCCTCGACGAGATCCCCGCGGCGGCGGCGACACTCCGCCCGCCGCCCCTGCACGATGCCCACTTGCGGGTGACTCGGGCCCAGGTTGGTCAGCGCGCCCCACGCCGCCTCGGCCTCGGCGCAGCCTTCCTCGATCTGGCCGGCCTGCAGCAGCGCGTCGCAGAGCGTGGTGTGGGCCACGGGTCCGAAGCCGCCCCCCGGGTCCACCTTCAGCGCCAGCGCCGCGCGGATCTCGCCGATGGCCTCTTCGGGGCGACCGAGCGCCAGCAGCTGCTCGGCGCGGTTGTTCAGCGCCGACGCCACCTGGGGATGACCGGGACCCAGCACCCGACGGCGCAGCGCCAGTCCCTGCTCCACCACCGAGAGCGCCTCCTCGTGCCGGCCCAGCTCGCCCAGCACCGGAGCCAGGTTGTTCAGGCTCATCGCCACGTCGGGGTGTTCGGCGCCCAGCCGCTCCAGCCGCAGCGCCAGCGCACGCTGGTGCGCGAGGAGCGCCTCCTCGAGCCGGCCCTGCTGCCAGGCGACCAGGCCCAGGTTGTTCAGCGAGTTCGCGATGTCGGGGTGGCCGGGAGGCAAGGCGCGCTGGCGTAGCGCCAGCGCTGCCTCGTGCGCGGTCTGCGCCTCCGCCAGGCGGCCCTCGCCGCGCAGCACCACACCCTCGAAGTTGTAGAGCCGCGCCCGAAGCGCCTCGTGGCCCGGGCCCAGCCGTCCGATGACCGCCGCCGCCTGGGAGGCGAGTCGATGGCCCTCCTCGCGACGGTTCTGGCGATGGCCGACGTACCAGACCAGCTCGGTGGCAATCTCCGCGCGCAGCCGGTCCGCCCCGCCCAGCTCGGCCTGCTGCAGCGCTTCGTAGAGCAGCCGCTCCGCGACCGGGGGCGCTCCGGCGCGTCCCTCGAGGTCGCCGAGGAGAAAGAGCGCCTCGGCGAGCAGGGGAGGGTGGGCCAGTTCGCGAGCCTGCGCCACCGCGGGCCGGGCGAGCTCCAGGCCGGGGGCATAGCGTCCGGTGTCGCGCTGGACCTTCGCGTCGCCGAGCCGGACCTCGAGCGCTGCGACCTGGGACTGGCGCTCCGGCGACAGAGGCAGCGCGGCGCCGGTCGCGAGCGCGTCGAGGTCGCGGCACTGGGCCAGTGGGGTGAGCCCCTGGCTGGCCTGCACCGCGGACTCGGCCAGGCCCTTGCCTCCGGCGGCGAACAGCGTGGTGAGCGACCGCAGGTCGCCCAGGCGACGCTCCAGGCAGCGCATGCGCAGGCCCAGCATCGCCTCCGGCTGCTCTCCGCGGACCCAGGTGGCCTCGCAGGCGTCGCGGTGCTGGGCAGTCCACTCGGCGGCGTAGGCGTCGAGGACGCGGGCAGACTCGTGGAAGGCCTGGTCCGCGCTCGGGGAGCCGGTGGAGCGCAGACCCGCCTGCACGGCCGCCCGCCGCTCGGAATCCCAGACGCCGGAGAGCCGCTCGACGCCTGCGGTGCAGCGGGGCGTGGCGCGGTGCGGGAGCAGGAACCCGACCCCGGCCGCTCCGAGCAGCGCGAGCCCGACGGCGGTGACGACCTGGAAGCGCTTCCGCCCACGAGCCGGATCGGACTCCAGCGCAGAGAGGAGCTCCTCCATCGACGCGAAGCGATCGGCGGGCGCCACGCGCAGGCCGCGGAGCAGCACGGTCAGGAGCCACTGCGGGACTTGGGCGTCCCGTGGCGGCGGCCGCACCTTGCCCAGCGTGACGTTGAAGGCGAGCGCGGCGGCGTTCTCGCCGGAGAACGGGCGCTCGCCGTAGAGCGCCTCGTAGAGCGCGACGCAGAACCCGAACTGGTCGGTGCGCGCGTCGGTCGCCTCACGGCGGACCTGCTCGGGGGCCATGTACGCCGGGGTCCCCACGAAGGCGCCGCTGCGAGTCAGCTCCCACGAGTCGGGCGCACCGACGTCCCCTCCCTCGGGCAGCGGCGCGTCCGGGGGCAGGAGCGGTCGCGCCAGGCCGAAGTCGGTGACCCGCGCCCGTCCGGTGACATCCACGAGGACGTTGTCGGGCTTGAAGTCGCGGTGCACGAGACCCGCAGCGTGCGCAGCCGCGAGGCCGCGTCCGGCCTGGAGGAAGAGCGCGAGGACCTCGGCCATCGGGCGCGGCGAGCTGGCCAGCCACTGGCGCAGGGTCGCGCCCTCGACCAGCTCCATGGCCACGAAGACCTGGTCTCCGACCGTGCCCACGTCGAAGACCGCGAGCACGTTGGGATGAGAGAGGCGGGCCATGGCCCACGCCTCGCGCTGCAGCCGCGCCTGGGCCTCCGGGGAGTCCGCGACGGTGGGGTGCAGCAGCTTCAGCGCGACGCGCCGGTCGAGTCCCCGGTCGTGGGCGGCGTAGACCACGCCCATCGCACCGCTGCCGAGCGGCTCCTGCACGACGTAGCGACCGAGCGTGGTTCCGGGAGCGATGCGTTGGCTGGGTACTGGGTCCACGGGAGCGCACTGTACTCCGGGCCATGACCACCGTGGACAATCCGTGGACTGTCCACCGACGTCCCGTGACCCCGGCCACGCTTGGATTCACTGGGGAACGGCGATGGATCGCCCCGTGCAGACCACGGCTCCCGACTCCCGCCCCCGAGGACTCCGATGACCCGAAGCCTGCCGCCCATCCTGGCCGTGTTGCTCTGCTCGCTCGCCGCCTGCTCGAGCGACACCGTGGTGGTCGACGGACAACCGCAGATCTCCCGCTTCGGGGCCAGCGCCGAGCGCATCCCGTCAGGCGGCACCGTCTCGCTCACCGCAGAGTTCTCCGGCGGCTCGGGGTCGATCGACCACGGCGTCGGTGCGGTGCAGAGCGGCGTCGCGGTCACCACGCCTGCACTCAAGTCGACGACGGTCTTCACGCTCACCGTGACCGGCGCGTCAGGGAAGAGCGCGTCGCAGCAGGTCACCGTCACCGTCGGCGCCGAGGAAGCGCAGCCAGTCATCGCTCGCTTCGTCGCCAGCGCCCCGAGCGTCACGCGCGGGAGCACCGTGTCCCTCTCCGCCGAGTTCTCGGGAGGCACGGGCGTCGTCGACCACGGCGTCGGCGCGGTGCAGAGCGGCGTCGCGGTCCTCACGCCGGCCCTCGAGACCGCGACCACCTTCACCCTCACCGTCACCAGCCCCTCTGGAAAGACCGCCTCCCAGCAGCTCACCGTGGGGGTCGAGGGGCAGCAGCCGATCATCAACCGCTTCGCGGCCAACCCCGCCCGCGTGCACTCCGGCGGAACCGTCTCGCTCACCGCGGAGTTCAGCGGCGGCACCGGCGTCATCGACCAGGGCGTCGGCGCAGTCGAGAGCGGCGTCGCCGTCACCTCAGCGCCGATCAGGGCGCAGACCAGCTTCACCCTGACGGTGACCAGTCCCGAAGGCCAGCGCGCCCAGCGCAGTCTGAACGTCGAATTGGAGGGCGCACCGACCATCACCCGCTTCGTCGCCGAGCCCACGTCGGTGACCAAGGGCGGGATCGTGCGGCTCACCGCCGAGTTCACGGGCGGCACGGGAGCCATCGATCAGGGAATCGGGGCGGTGGAGAGCGGCGTGGCGGCCACCAGCCGCGTGCTCGAGACCGACACCACCTTCACGCTCACCGTCACCAGCCCCGGCGGGCTCACCTCCACCCGGACCGTCCAGGTCGCGACCGTCGAGCTGCCGGTGATCACGAGCTTCGTCGCCAGCGCTGATCCGGTGACCGCGGGGGGCGACGTCAGCCTCACCGCGGAGTTCTCGGGAGGCACCGGGACCATCGACCAGGGCGTAGGCGCGGTCCAGAGAGGCACGCCGGTCACCGTCGTCGGCGTGGGCTCCGAGACCACGTTCACGCTCACCGTCACCAACGCCCTCGGGACCCACGCCACGCGGTCGCTGGTGGTGCACACCGTCGCGGCTCCGGCCATCACCTCGTTCGTCGCGGCGGCGCCCACCGTCCGCAGCGGCCAGTCCACGACGCTCACACCGGTGTTCACCGGCGGCACCGGCGTCGTCGATCAGGGAATCGGCCCGGTCCAGAGCGGCGTCGCCATCGCCACTCCCGCCCTCACGCAGAGCACCACCTTCAAGCTCACGGTCACCAACGCCGCCGGCGCCGAGGTGCAGTCCGAGGCCACCGTCGCCGTCGAGGGCAAGCCGGTGATCACCGCCTTCACCGCGGCTAGGGACCCGATCAGCGCGGGCTCCCCGGCGAGGCTCACCGCGACCTTCTCGGGAGGAACCGGGAGCATCGACCAGGGCGTCGGGGCCGTCACCAGCGGGACGCCGGTCACCACGCCGCCGCTCAGCGCGGACACCGAGTACACGCTCACCGTCACCAGCCCGCTCGGCGAGACCACCAGCCGCCAGCTCACCGTGCACACCGTCGCCTTGCCGAGCATCACGAGCTTCACGGCGGCGAAGACGCTGATCACGGCGGGCGATCCCGCGTGCTTCGTGGCCGTCTTCTCGGGCATGGCCGGCAGCATCGACCACGGCGTGGGGAACGTCCTCAGCGGCGGGAGCTTCTGCTCGCCTCCCCTGAGCGGCGACACGCTCTTCACCCTCACCGTCACCAACTCCCTGGGGGACGCGGTCACCCAGAGCGTGAGCGTCCAGGTCGTCGCCGCGCCCGCGATCCACTCCTTCGGCGCCGTCCCGACCGCGGTCACGACGGGCACGTCCACGGTGTTCACCGCCTGGTTTGTCGGGGGTACCGGGACCATCGATCAGGGCATCGGCGCGGTGCAGAGCGGCGTGCCGGTCACCAGCGCTCCCATCAACGCGAACACGATGTTCACGCTGACCGTGGTCAATGCCGCTGGGATGTCGGTGACCGCCCAGACCAACGTCCCGGTGTTCGCTGCCCCGGTCATCGACAGCTTCACGGCCGAGCCGGCGATCATCACCGCCGGGGACAGCACCGTGCTCCGCTACACGTTCCGGAACGGCAACGGGAGCATCCCCGGCGTCGTCCCCTCCACGAGCAGCGGGAGCCAGACCGTTCGGCCCACGGCCACCACGACCTACGAGCTGACCGTGACCAACCCGACGATGACCTCGGTGAAGGCGAGCGTGGTGGTGACCGTGGTCCCGCCTCCGAGCATCACCTCGTTCACCGTGATGCCCACGCGGGCCTCGTACCAGACACCGGTGAACTTCCGGGCCGTCTTCTCGGGCTACTCGGCCATGGTGTCCCCGGTGAACCAGGTGGTGGCCAGCGGCAACACCTACCCGACCGTGCTCACGGAGACGACCACGCTCACGCTGCGCGTCTACAACGAGGCCGGCGCCAGCGTCAGCCGGGACATCCTCGTCCCCTACGACAAGGCCTGGCAGCCGGCCCGGCAGGTCGACACCAACGGCGGGATGAGTCCGAAGCTGGGCGTCTCCTCGAGCGCGTTCTACGTGAGCTTCCTCTCCGGGATGCTCGGCTCCCAGTCGCTCTACACCACCGCCGCCTACCTCCCGCTCGCCTGGCCGGCCCCCACGCTGATCGCCGGCCCGGTGCACCAGATCGACGCGTACGCCTCGGGGGCCGTGACCACTTGGATCGAGCGCGGCTCGACGGCGGCGCGCGGGACGCTGAAGTCCAACGCCACCACGCCGGTGCTCGCCTCGGACGTCGTCAACGCGAGCCTGGCGTCGAGTGGGAACTACTCCATCGCTGCGTGGAACCAGGGCGTGGCACAGGATGGCTACGTCCGCCGGAAGAGCGGCATCGCCGCGTGGAGCCCCGCGACCAGCTTCGAGTCCCAGAGTGGACTCATCTCCGAGACCGATGTGGCCATCAACTCCACGGGCACCGCGGCGGTCGTATGGGTCTCGGTGGAAGGCGACCTCTGGCTCTCCCGCTCGTTCTCGGGGACCTGGACCCCGCCCGTGCTCCTGGACATCGACACCGTGCCAGTGACCCGGCCGCAGGTGGGCATCGACGGCGCTGGCAACATCCAGGTTGCGTGGCTGCAGCGCTCCGGGCTCCAGTGGAGGCGGATGGCGGTGGACGGGACCCTGTCGGCGGTGACGACCCTGAGCTCGTCGACCGACGCCTTCTCCTTCGCAGTTTCGGAAGCAGGTCACACCATCGTGGCCTCTCAGACGGGCACGGCGATGCGCTACCGCTGCTCCTCACCGACGCTGGGCTGGGGGCCAGCCAACACCGCCGAGAACTGGTCGGCCCCGAGCGTCGCGATCGATGCACTGGGAAACAGCATCGTGGCCTGGACGCAGGGCAAATCTCTCAAAGCGGCACGGCTGGCCCCGAGCTGCGCCGTGGAGGGCGCGACCGTGACTTCCGGGACGACCGTGGTGCAGCACCCTCAGATGGCGATCTGGCAGGGGATCCCCGTCGTGGTCTGGACCGACTCTGGACCTTCCGGGCTCGGTCCGTACCACGTGATGTCCTCACCGTTCCTCTAGAGGACCAGCGACACGGGTGTCAGACAGGGCATGGCAGAGGGATCGGGGAGCTGGTGCCGGCGCGGTGCCAGACTCGTGTTCTGGCGCGGTGCCAGACTCGGCTGCCCCGGCGCGGTGCCAGACTCGGCTGCCCCGGCGCGGTGCCACACTCGGTTGCCCCGGCGCGGTGCCACACTCGGCTGCCCCGGTGCGGTGCCACACTCGGCTGCCCCGGCGCGGTGCCAGACTCGGCTGCCCCCAATCCAAGAAGTACGGGAACTTGAGATTGAGCCCATGAAACGGCCCTCGTCCGTGAGCGCGGACGAGGGCCAGAAGCCGAGCCGGAACCGAGCTCACATCAGCGTGAAGCCGACGCTCAAGTTCGCGTGCCAGCCGGGGACCAGGGTCCGGGGATCCACGCCACCCGCGAGCTCGAAACCGATGCGGAAGACGCGCTGGCGGCCGCCGGACTCCCACTGGTCGCGGTCCACGACCTGGTAGCCGAGGACGAGCGGCACGCTGACGCCGGTCCAGTTGTTGCGGTAGCGGTAGTCCTCGGTGCCGGTGCCGCCGAAGCCGCCGCCGCCGATCCAGAAGAAGGCCATGGAATCCACGCCCACGCCGGTGCCGACCGAGAATCCGCGCAGCGGGGTCCACTCGGCGACGAGGTAGGCCGAGCCGCTGTTGGTGAGAAGCACGCTGTTCAACTCACCGCGGAGGTAGAGCGCGGCGCGGCTGTTGAACTGGACGCCGAGGTCGAGCTGAAGGCCCGGAGCCAGGACGCCTGCGCTCACGTGGTCGCCCGTCGAGGTCTGTGCGTTGGCGAGGCCTCCCGCGACGGTGCCTGCGATGCCGAAGCGGAGCCTGGCACCGTCGTTCGCAGGCTCGGCGAACCGGACGACCTGCAGGCCAGCTTCCTGGGCCTCAGCGGACAGCGGGAGAGCGGCCAGAGCGACGAGTCCGGCGATGGCGAGGCGGGAGAGCATGGGAACTCCGAAGGCGGGGAGGGATCCGACATCCGTGGCGGGGTTGGACTTCATGACGCGGGTGAATTGCACCACGCGTACCAC
>CAZAIE010000039.1:0-8687 GCA_964485035.1 uncultured Myxococcaceae bacterium
TGGACCGAGATTGAGGCGAGCACCGCCCCCATCCGCTACGCCAGCCGCACGGCGCCGGGGACGACCTGGAGCCAGGCGACGCTGGCCAGCCCCCCGGCGACCGCGGTCTACACCGCCATCGCCCTCGAGCCGAACGGCAAGCCAGCGGTGGCCGCAGTGGCGTACTCGGTGGGCCCCTCGGGCGAGGACGACGTGCTGCTCTTCCGCCAGCCTGGCGCCGCCTGGGTGTTCGACCGGGTCGATCGCGGGGTGTTCGGCTCGAGCCTGGGCCTGGGCTTCGACGCCACGGGCTCACCGCGGGTGGGCTTCTTCAACTACGACACCGACGCCGCGCGCTACGCGGTGAAGGGGGCGTCCTGGCAGCAGTCCGACCTGGCGGGAACGGTGGTCGAGCCGGTGGCCTTCGCGGCCCACGCCGGGGACCCCCACTTCGCCTTCGCGGACTCGGACGACGACCTCCGCCACGCCTTCCTGAAGCTCGGGAGCTGGACCTCCGAGAACGCCGGGCAGAAGTCCAAGGGTGGCCTCGCCCTGGCGCTGGACGCGAGCGGGCTGCCGCGGGTGGCCTTCCGCGACACCAACGACACCATCCGCTATGCCGCGTTTGGGCCCTGAAGCCGGCCCAAGGCCGTCTCTCCAGCCTGAATTCTTGACAAGGGCCGCGGACTTCGGCTTGTATGCGCCGCTTCCGGTGCGTCCTACAGGGACGCCGCATGTCGGTGTTCGACGGCGGGGCCGCGGCCCGACCGGTTGTACCAAGAGCCAAGGAGACAGGCCGTGGCCAAGCGCAAGCCGACCTACCAGCCGAGCAAAGTGAAGCGGAACCGGACCCACGGGTTCCGTAAGCGCAACTCCACCACCGGTGGCCGCGCGGTCCTCAAGCGTCGTCGGGCCAAGGGCCGCAAGCGCCTGGTGGTCTCGGCGCCCAAGAAGTAAGGCGCTGGACACAGGTGGCCCCCCGTACCGTTCCTGCGGCGCCCGGCGAACCGCCGGGTGAGTCGCTGCCTCGCAGCCATCGGCTGCGCAAGCGCTCGCAGATCAAGCGGGTGCAGGACGGGGGACAACGCTTCGTGTCGGGCGCGCTGGTCCTGATGCTCTCTCCCAACCCCAGCGGCAGCCGCCGGCTGGGGGTCACCGTGAGCAGCAAGGTCGGCAACTCCGTGGTGCGCTCCAAGATCAAGCGGTGGTTTCGCGAGATCTTCCGCAAGCACCGCGCGCTGCTCCCCGCCGCCTGCGACGTGGTGCTCATCGCGCGCGCGCCGGCGGCCCAGTCGAGCCTCGCGGAGCTCACCCGGCTGTTCGAAGTGGCCGCCGAGAAGGCGCGGCGGCGCCCGCTGGCCCCGTCTCGACCCGTCGAGGGACCGACAGGATGAGGCGCGCGGCCCATGCGGCGGTGCGCCTGCTCCGGGGCGGGCTCCTCCTCGTCCTGTTGGGAATGGTGCGCTTCTATCGCGCGTTCCTGAGCCCCCTCTTGCCTCCCTCCTGCCGCTTCTACCCCAGCTGCTCGGCCTACGCCCTGGAGGCGCTCCAGCGCCACGGGCCGGTCAAGGGCAGCATCCTCACCGTGCGGCGCCTCAGCCGCTGCCATCCGCTCCACGAGGGCGGGATCGACCCGGTG
Source organism: uncultured Myxococcaceae bacterium (assembly GCA_964485035.1). Taxonomy (GTDB): domain Bacteria; phylum Myxococcota; class Myxococcia; order Myxococcales; family UBA5297; genus CAZAIE01. The sequence goes on from CAZAIE010000039.1 coordinate 1,619, forward strand.
CCCTGAACATGGCTGGACTCCAAGACCCGATGCAGCAGAACGACCAGCAGAAGCGGCTGCTCATCGCCGTGGTGCTCTCCACGCTGGCGATGATGGTGTGGATGCAGTTCACCCAGCAGCCGGTCCCCCCGGCCCTGGACGGCGGCGTCGTCCTGGCGGTGGACGCCGGGGCTGTCGCGCCGGTCGCGCCGGTCGCCCAGGCTCCCGCAGCCGTGGCCGCGGCCGACGGCGGGGCCGCCCCGGTCGTCGAGGCTCCTCCGGCCATCCCCGAGAAGACGGTGGCCTTCTCCTCGGCGGCGCAGGAGCTGGTCTTCAGCAACAAGGGCGGCGGCCTGGCCAAGGCCGTCGTCAAGCCGGCGGGCGGGCTGCCCCCACACAAGTTCGTCGGCCGCGGCCACGACGCCGACGGCAAGCCGCTGCCGGTGGACGTGGTGCGCCAGCAGCCGGGCGGGGCGCTGCCCGGCGCGACCGAGCTGAAGGGCGAGCTCTCGCTGCCGCGCATGGCGATGTACGAGGTCCAGGAGCAGCCCGGCGCGGTCGTGTTCCGGGCCGAGAGCGCCGAGGCGATCCTCGAGAAGCGCTGGGTCACCAACCCCGAGGGGTACGAGCTGCGCCTGGAGGTGACGGTGACCAACAAGGCCGCCGCCGCCAAGAAGGCCGTCCTCGACCTGGTCTACCCGGCTTGGGTCGACCCGAAGACGGAGGAGAGCGGGAGCATGTTCTCCCCGCCGACCGAGGTCTCGCAGGCGCTCTGCCGCCACGCGAAGAGCAACGAGCGCATGACCAAGGAGAAGGAGGCCAAGGTCACCGCTTTCGAGGGACCGGCGCGGTTCGCGGGCTTCGACGAGCGCTACTTCCTGGGCGCGTTCTTCCCCCGCTTCGCCGAGGGCGCGAAGTGCGTGCTCGCCTCTTCGCCCACCGGCGAGCGCGAGGCGCGCGTGGAGGTGGACCTGGGCACGCTCGCGCCGGGCCAGGCGGTGAAGCGCGAGTTCGGCGTCTACCTCGGCCCGAAGATCCTCTCCGAGCTGCAGCGCGTGGACCTGGCCAACTCCCTGGGCGCCGGGCTCACCCGCGTCGGCGAGGAGCCGAAGTCCGGCACCCTCACCGCCGTCGAGCCGCAGCTCGCGGACTCCATCGACTTCGGGTGGTGGGCGGTCATCTGCCGCGTCCTCCTGGAGGTCATGAAGTTCTTCCAGAAGGGCGTGGTGAACTGGGGCATCGCCATCATCCTGCTCACCGTCCTGGTGAAGCTCATCCTCTACCCGCTGAGCGTGAAGCAGATGTCCAGCATGGAGTCCATCCGCCGGCTGCAGCCGCAGATGGACGCGCTGACCAAGAAGTACGAGAACGACAAAGAGAAGCTGAACATGGAGCGCATGCGGCTCTACCAGGAGAACAAGGTCAACCCGTTCGGCGGGTGCCTGCCGCTGCTCATCCAGATGCCGGTGTGGATCGCCCTGTACAGCACGCTGCAGAACTCGTTCGAGCTCTACCGCGAGCCGCTCTTCAGCTTCTGGATCACCGACCTCACGTCCAAGGACCCGTACTACATCCTGCCGCTGGCGATGGGCGTGACCATGTTCATCACCCAGAAGATGCAGCCGACCATGGGCGACCCGACGCAGGCGAAGATGATGCTGTACTTCATGCCGGTGTTCTTCACGTTCCTCATGCTCAGCCTCCCCGCCGGCCTCACGCTCTACATCTTCACCAACAACCTGCTCTCCATCGCCCAGCAGAAGTACCTGCAGCGCAAGTTCGCGCTGGACGCGGCCAAGGCAGGGGCGAAGAAGTAGCCCACGAGGACGAACGGACGGCCGCCGCAAGGCAGGCGGCTCCTGGAGCCTGGAGCCAGAAGTCCGGAGTCCGAGGTCTGTGATGGCGAAGCCGAAGCCGCAGAAGGACCCGCTCTTCGCCGCCGCGGTGCTCAAGCTCTCGTTCCGGCTCGCCGGCAACGAGGGCACCCCGGCCTTCAAGTTCGTCTACGACGGCGTGCTGCGCGACCTGGGCGTCGACGACGCCACGGTGGAGAAGTTCCTGGTCGAGAACCAGGAGCGCGTGCTCGCCGCCGCGCGCGGCAAGGACTAGGTCCGCCTCCGGGCGTTCGACTCAGCCCTTGAGCCAGGCGACCTGGTAGGCCGCCAGCTCGACGACGGCGCCGGCGCGCGCCGCGTTGCTGGTGAGGTCGTGTGCGCCCTCCCAGCCCGCTGGCAGCGACACCCGCGCGGGCGCGTCCGAGAGGTTGTGCAGCGCCAACACCCGCGCCCCGTCCGCGCCGTGGCGCTCGATGGCGAAGACCGACGGGTGGAGCGCGGGGAAGGCGAACCTCCCGAAGGGGTCGAAGGCCGGCTCCTGCTTGCGCACCTCCAGCAGCTGCCGGCAGCGCGCGAGGATGGTGTGGCGCAGCGAGTCCGGGTCGTCCAGCTGGGCACAGAGGGAGTCGAAGCCGAAGCGCTCGCGGTTGATGGACCGGTTCTCGCCGGTGGACTGGAACCCGGCCACGTGGTTGCGCGCGCCCACCAGCGCGTGGAAGTAGAGGCCCGGCACCCCCGGCATCGCCAGCACCACCGCCTGCGAGGCGAGCAGCCGCGCGACGCGCGTCGCGTCGCTGGCCTCCGGCGGGGTGAGCAGGTCCATGTAGCTGCAGTTCAGCTCGTACGGCGCCGGGGGCGCGCCGCGGTGGCCGTAGTACGAGACCAGCCCGCCGTGCCGCGTGGCGGTGCGCACCAGCAGGTCCCTCTCGTCCTGCGAGAGGAGCTGGGACACCGGACGCAGGCCGATGCCGTCGTGGCTGGCGCTGAAGTTGAAGAAGCAGACCTGGTTGCTGGGCAGCTCCAGGGTGCTGGCCCAGCGCGTGAGCCGGGTGGCGTCGCCGGTGAGCAGCGAGAAGGCGAGGAGCGGCGGGAGCGCGAAGTTGTAGACCATCTGCGCCTCGTCGGTGCCGTCGCCGAAGTAGCTCACGTTCTCGTCGTGGGGGACGTTGGTCTCGGTGATCAGCACCACCTCGGGCGCCAGCGCGTGCACCACCTCGCGGATGAGCTGGATCAGCTCGTGGGTCTGCGGCAGGTGCACGCAGGCGGTCCCCGGCTCCTTCCAGACGAAGGCGATGGCGTCCAGGCGGATGAGCCGCGCCCCCTTCCACACGTAGAAGAGCAGCACGTCCAGCACCGCCAGCAGCACCCGGTAGTTGCGGAAGTCCAGGTCCACCTGGTCGCGGCTGAAGGTGGTCCACACGTCGCGGTGGCCGCCCTCCTCGTCCTCGAAGCGGCTCACCAGCGGCGAGGTGCGGGTGCGCACCACCGCGCTCAGGTCCCACCCCTCCGGCACCTCGACGAAGAAGCGGTCGAACTCCGGCAGCCCCCGCATGAAGCCCTTGAACCAGAACGAGTGCTGCGAGGCGTGGTTGATGACCCCGTCCACCATCAGCCGGTAGCGGGCGGAGAGCCGCGCCACGTCCGACCAGGTCCCCAGCCTCGGTGAGACCTCCTTGTAGTCCACCACCGAGAAGCCGTCGTCGGAGGAGGAGGGGAAGAAGGGCAGCACGTGCAGGGTGTTCACCGCGTCGCCCAGGTAGCGGTCCAGGAACGTCCCCAGCGTGGCCAGCGGCGCCTCCTGTGGCCGCACCACCTGGTCGCCGTAGCAGATGAGGATGGCGTCGCGCTGGGTGGAGCGGTACGGCCGCGAGGTGATGCGCGTCCGGTAGCGCACCAGCAGGTCCAGGAGGTCGGCGTAGGCGCGGTGCGCGTCCTGCTCCCGATACAGGATCTTCAGGCGCTCCAGGAGCGAGCGGGCGACGAAGGCGAAGTGGGCGGGGCTCACCCGACCTCCGCGGCGTCGGCCCGCACCTCGCGGGCGAAGCGCTCCAGGAAGTCCGGGAGGATCGACCGGACCGTGAACCACGCCTTGAGCGCGGGCACGCCCATGGGGTCCACGGCGAAGGCCTGGCCTGCGAGCTCGAGCGCGTCCTGGAAGAGCTCCACGGCCTCCAGCTCCTTGCGGCGGTCGAACTGGAGCCCGTTGAGCTTCGCCAGCGCGTAGGAGCGGCCGATGGCCTGGCGGGCCTCCTGGAAGAAGGTGGCCTTCAGCGTCGAGAGCGCCGCGGGGGTGAAGACCACGCCCTGCTGCGACATGACCCGGAAGATGGTCTGGGCGATCTCGCAGGCCATGCGCGTGAGCCCGCCCTTGGCCTCGGGGCCGCCCAGCTCCTGGTGCTTGTGCTCGAAGTTCTCGGCGATCTCGGTCTGGCAGACGCGCCAGGCGGCCGTGGAGCGGTAGACCTCGCTCAGCGTGCTCACCTCCAGGCCCCAGGTCGGCGAGATGCGGAGGCTGCGCGCCAGCGACTGGTTCATCGCGAACTCCCCGGAGAGCGCGTAGCGGAAGCTGCTCATGTACTCGAGGTAGGGCAGCGCCCCGAAGATCTTCTCGAGGGAGGTCACCAAGGGCGCGTAGAAGAGGCGGGTGGCGCGCCCGTTGAGCCGGTCGGTGACGCGCGCGTAGTAGCCCTTGTTGAACTCGTAGTCCAAGGACGGGTGGACGATGGGGTAGAGCAGGCGCGCGACGATCTCCCGGGAGTAGTCGACGATGTCGCAGTCGTGCAGCGCGAACGCGGCAGTGTCCGGGTCGCCCAGCGCGTAGCCGAGCATGGTCCAGACGTTGCGTCCCTTGCCGGGCAGGTCCAGCGTCGCCACGCGGGCGTCGCGCAGGTCGTTCATCAGCCGCTGCACCCGCGGCCCGTCGTTCCAGATGATCTCGCAGGGGACCTGGAGGCCCTTCATGCGCCTGCGCACCTGCGCGAACTGCGCCGCGTCCGCGCGGTCCAGCCCGAGGATGATCTTCTGCAGGTAGCGGACCTGGCGCAGCTCCTGGAGGATGCCCTCCATGGCCGCAGTCTCGAACTCCGAGTAGAGCGCCGGCAGGAGCAGTGCCATGGGCGCCTTCCCCGAGAGCTGCTGCAGCTCCTCCTCCAGGCTGTCGAGGCTCCGGTGCCCCAGGCGCTGCAGCGTCGTGATCTCGCCGTGCTGTCCGAAGTCGGCCATGGCTCCGCCTCCTCGAAGTGAGTCGTGGGACTGCGCGCTGAAAACGGTCCTCTCTACCTACCCGGGGCCGACGGCTGACGCCACTGCAGCGGCCCAGCCGCGGGGCCCCGGGTGCGGCGCGAGCGACAGGCCCGGAAGGTCCATCCCGGGGGCGGGGCCCGAGGGCCCGGGGATGACCATGCCCAGGTCTGCGGCGCGGAGCATCTCCAGGTCGTTGGGGCTGTCGCCCAGGGCGAGGGTGCGCGGGCGCGTACCCCACTGGCGCTCGAAGGCCTCCCGCAGGAGCTCGAGGGCGCGTCCCTTGCTCGCCTGGGCGGGGAGCAGGTGGAAGAAGCGGCCGCCTTCCAGCACGCGCAGGCCGCGCTCGGACGCGCGCTGGACGAAGGCCGCGAGCCGAGCGGGGTCGCGCAGCTGGAACGGCTCGCTGAACTCGCGCTGGCGGGCGCGGGCGCAGGCTTGGGGAGGCAGGCCCGTGAGCTGGCCGACCTCGGCGTCAGTGAGGTCCCCGAACCCGACCGCGCCGAACTCGCGGGCGAGGTCCTGGAAGGCAGCGCGGATCTCCGGATAGCCGGGCGAGCTGCCCAGCTGGACGTCGGCTCCTGAAGCCTGGCCAAAGAAGATGCCGGCGCCGTTCTCGGTGACGTACGGACCGGACAGCGAGAGCTCCTGCCGCAGGACCAGGACCTCCGCGCGCGTCTTGCTGGTGACCGGGATGACCGGGATGCCGCGACGGCTCAAGGAGGCGAGGAGCGGGAGCGCCTCGTCGGCCGAGTAGGTGTCCCGGTCCAGAAGCGTGGCATCCAGGTCGGTGAACACCAGCCAGCGATCACCAAGCATCCTGCCTCCTCCGGAAATGGCGTGATCGGCCAACTCTTTGGATCCAAGGCGAATTCCAGGGTCTCACAGTACTGCACCGACCAAGCCAGGGCGGAGTCGGAGTCCTGACGGCCATTGAACCCGGGGCTTCGCGGTGCTACCCCAACGCCCTTCCCCTCCGCAGGACGGACCGATGGCTGGAACCAGCTTTCTCGCGTTGCTCGACGACATCGCCTCGTTGATGGACGACGTGGCGGTGCTCACCAAGGTCGCCACCAAGCAGACCGCCGGGGTGCTGGGCGACGACCTGGCGCTGAATGCCCAGCAGGTGGCGGGAGTGAGCACCGAGCGCGAGCTGTCGGTGGTCTGGGCGGTGGCCAAGGGCTCGTTGGTGAACAAGGCCATCCTGGTGCCCCTAGCGCTGGCCATCAGCGCCATCGCGCCTTGGGGCATCGTGCCGCTGCTCATGGTGGGCGGCCTGTACCTCTGCTTCGAGGGCGTGGAGAAGATTGCCCACAAGCTGCTGCACTCGAAGGACGAGGCGAAGGCGGAGCAGGCCGAGCACCAGCAGCACGTGAAGGCCATCGCCGACCCGACGCTCGACGTGGTGGCCCTGGAGAAGGCCAAGATCGCCGGGGCCATCCGCACCGACTTCGTGCTCTCCGCGGAGATCGTGGTCATCGCCCTGGGGAGCGTGGCTTCGTCTCCGTTCATCACGCGCGTGGGGGTGATGGTGGCCATCGCGCTGGTGATGACCGCGGGCGTCTACGGCGTGGTTGCGGCCATCGTGAAGCTCGACGACCTCGGCCTGGCGATGACCCGCAAGCGGCCGACTGCGGCGATGGGCCGGGCCATCCTCTGGGGCGCGCCGTTCCTGATGAAGGGCCTGTCGATCGCTGGGACCGTCGCCATGTTCCTGGTCGGCGGCGGCATCCTGGTCCATGGCCTGCCCTGGGTGCACCACCTGCCCGAGAGCCTCGCCGCGGGGGCAGGACCGGTGGCCTTCCTGGTGGCCCCGCTGGTGAACGGCTTGGGCGGGATCCTCGCGGGCATCGTCGCGCTCCTGGTCGTGGAACTCGCCAAGCGCAGCGGGGTGGTGGCGAAGGTGAAGCAACTCGTGACTCGCAAGGCGGGGTGAGGTTCGAACCGGTTCGAGGTGCCAGGTTCGAGGTGCCAGGTTCGAGGTGCCAGGTTCGAGGTGCCAGGTTCGAGGTGCC
>CAZAIE010000039.1:8787-16340 GCA_964485035.1 uncultured Myxococcaceae bacterium
AGGTTCGACCCTGGTTCCGGGCGTCCGTGTCAGGGTCGCCCGGGGCACCCAGGACTGCTCCTCCAGCTCTCCCTTGATCTTCCAGGAGAATTTCTCGCTCGGGTTCGGGAACGCCCTTTGCAATTCTGCTGAGGCAGACGCCGCTACCAGAAACGAGCCGAACATGCGCCGCGCCCTCTTCGCCCTCTCCGCCGTCCTCGTGATGCTTCCGGGTCTCGCCTCGGCTGCCGGTCCCGTGATCGGCGCAGGTGTGGGCGGCTCGGTGATCATGGACGGCGGCAACCGCCGCTACGAGGGCATGGTGGGCGGCGGCTACAAGGTCGGCTTCGAGATCGGGTCCCGGCACTGGCGCAACGAGTGGGCGTTCAACCAGACCGTGCTCAACGGCGATGGCTACGGCTACCACCACAACCTCACCCTCAGCGGCTTCAGCTACCAGCTCGCGTTCCACGTCTTCGAGCACGGCTTCTCGCCCTACGTCGCGGCGGGCCTCGAGATGGGCCTTGCGACCATGAAGGAGCCGAACTACTCGCCCTACTCAGCGGTCACCTACCAGGAGACCAGCACGGGCGGATACCTGAGGCCCTACGGGGCCTTGGGCGCGCGCTACTTCACGCGGTTCGGGCTGGGCGTCCGCGCCGAGGTCACCGCGGGCTCGCTGGGCGAGTTCATGACCCTGAACGGGAACCTCGCGGTCTCCTACTCCTGGTAGTCCTGACGCTTCCGAGCGATTCGGTGCAGGGCCGGCGCTCGCCGGCCCCTTCCGTATCCAGAGGCTGGCTGGGCTAAGCTCCGCCCAACATGAACTCCATCCGCCGAGCCCCGCTCTTCCTCCTGGTGCTCACGGGGTGTCTCGCCCCGGTCGGGCAACTCGGCGGATCCGACGCAGGCAGCAGCTCCGATGCGAGTGCAGATGCGGGGACGGCAGACGCAGGCGCCTGCAAGGGGTGCCTGCCCCAGTGCCTTCCCTCCTGCGAGGGCGGTGACGCCGGCTGCGCGTGGACCCGGCTCACCGAGGTGAAGCCCGCCGGCTGTGAGGCGACCGGAGTGTCGCTGGCCAGCTCGGGCACCACCGTCCGCGTGGCCTATTGCAGCTGCGGCAAGGCCCGCCTCGCCGAGGGCCAGGGAACGCAGTGGACGGACGACCTCGTCCAGGACGGCTGCGTCCGCACCGCGCTCCGGACCGATCCCGTGACCGGTGAGCCGCGCCTGCTGGTCGAGCTGCCCGGGGGCGGCCTGCGTCTCCTCGAGCGAACCGGGTCGACCTGGAAGCTGGAGATTCCTCCCCAGATCGGCGCGCCCGCCGACCTGGTCGTGGACAGCGACGGCTTCCCGCATCTCGTCGGGGTGGGCCAGGGCGCGCTCCTGCACGTCCTGCGCACGAAGGCCTGGCACGTGGAGACCGCAGCCCCAGCGCCCTCGCTCACTCCCGGTGCGCGCGTCCACCTTGCGTTGGGCAAGGAGGACCGGCTGGCGGTCGCCTACTCCGCCGGAGAGCTTCGGGTCGCGCTCTCGACCGACACCGGCTGGGAGAGCTCCACGGTCGCGTCCTCCGGCCTCCCCGTCGGCCTGGTGCTCGACGCCGGGAGCCGCCCGCATGTGCTCTACCTACAGCAGGGCCTGAGGTACGCAGTCCGGACAGGCAGCGCCTGGACCTTCGAGCCGGTCGAGCCGCGGGCCACCGGCGGAGCGTTCGTGCTGGCCGGTGGCGGCTGTCCCCGGGTGGCCCTGGTCACGGACCTGGGCCTGTCGTTCGCCGAGAGGACGGCCGGAGGCTGGACGGGCGGGCTGGTCCAGGGGGCGGGTTTCACCGGCCTCGACGAGCCGCTGCTCGAGCACGAAGGCGCCCTGCTGCTGGCAACCGGGAGCCCCGTCCAGGTCCTCCAGCGCTGAGTCGCAGGACCCATCCAGCCGATCCGTCTACCCGTACACCGGCTCCATCCGGGCGGACGTGTTCCGCGGGAACGGCAAGACCTGCCACGTCAGCCAGTCCGGTGCGACGTACACCGGCGAGTGCAAGTAGGGACCACGGTCTGACCCGAACCAGGGATCTCTAGGCAGGGTTACTTAACTCCAATGAAGTAACCCTCCCCAGATCCAGGTACCCCTCGGGGCCGCCAGCCCGGACCCCGGACGAGGGATGGGTGGCCAGGGAGCGAAGGTCCGTTCCAGAGATGGTCCGAGTCGACTCTCCACCTTCCAGGCCGCCAGGTGACCGGACCGGCGTGGAGCCTGGCTACTTCCTCCCGTGGCCGAACGCGACCTCGAGGAAGGTGACGGGCTTGCGGCGGAACATCGCCCCTATGCAGCAGAGCGCGACCTCGGGGCCGAACTCGTGCCAGATGGTCCGGAAGTTCTTCAGGACGTCGCTGCTGGTGACGATGCCGACCATGACGCCCTCCCCGGTCTTTCGATTCGTCCTGCTGAACCGGGTTGCATCACCAAGGCCAGCAGGAAGGTGAGGCCGGCAGGCGGACCGTCAATGCCCCCCGGGAAGAGGGAAGCGCCAGGATTCCCAGCACTCCCGAGTGGTCCGCGGCGTGGCTCAGAGTGGTCCGCGTCCCAGCGAGGCGTGCAGATCGAGGCACCCCCGGACATGGAACTGCCCAGCCTGCCAAGGCGGGCTGGGCAGCGGTGCTCGCGGCTCGTCCGGCCGGGAGGACGACGGCCGATGCAGCGTCAGATCTTGTCGGCGTTCGGCAGCTCGGCGCCCGTCTGGGCGTCCTTGTAGATGATGGCGTTGTTGTTCTTCACGCCGCCGAAGACCACGCCCTTCTCCTTCTCCCACTCGGAGACCTGGGCCTCGGCCTTCTTCAGCTTTTCGTCGAGCTCCGCGAAGCCCTTGCGGAACTTGTCGGGGACCTCGCAGATGCGGCCGCCCGTCTGGAAGCCTTCCTTGCCGGTCATGTACCAGCGCGCCGCCTCGACGTCCTTGCGGACGAACCAGATGGTCATCGCCTTGCCCTTGCTCTTGTGCTGGTCCTGGTACGCGCCGGTGAGCACGGGATCGAGCCGCTTGGCCATGTTGTTGAGGCAGGCGCTGCTGACCGGGTCGTTCTCGTAGCCGATGCCCTTCTCGTAGTCGGCGATCAGCTTGTCGCACTCGGGGAGCACGTCCTTCGGGGCGCGGCCGCTCACCTTCTGATCGGTGGTGAGCACCTTCGGGTCGGTCGCCTCCGCCTTCTTCTTGCTCTCCAGGTACTTGTAGTAGTTCGAGTCATCGACCTTCTTCGTCCGCAGGAAGGTGATGCACGCCCCGACGGCGGGCCAGAGCTCGTTCACAGCCTTGGGGTCCGGCGCCTGCGCGCGAGCGACACTCTCGACGGTCATGAGCAGGGCCAGGGTCAGCAGGGTGGTGCGCGTCATCTTGTCTTCCTCCTTGAGGTTGGCGCCGCGGAGTCTGCCAATCGCCAAGGGCTGTCTGCCACCCGACAACTGGCCGCTGGCGTGCTCCGGCCTAATGCGCTGCACAAAACAGGACAATGAAGCAAATAGCCCATGATTCCGACACAATATCGGCCAGTCGTGCATTCGTGACGCATTTGTCTGCTGCGGCCGCTAACGATTTGTGTTGCGCGGCACAAATCGTGAGGCCACAGTTTGCCGCGTACACGGGGGGAGGCCCAAGGAGGCACCGTGTTTCACCTGACCGACGAGCAGGAGCTGGTCCGCAACTCTGCGCGGGAGTTCGCCACCACCACGTGCGCGCCCATCGCCGCCGAGATCGACGAGGAGGCGCGCTGGCCCGAGGCGTCGGTGAAGGCGATGGCCGAGCTGGGCTTCCTGGGCATCCCCTTCCCCGAGGAGTTCGAGGGCGGCGGCGCCGACTACCTGACCTACGTGCTCGCGGTCGAGGAGATCTCCCGGGCCTGCGCGTCCACGGGCGTCATCCTCTCCGCGCACGTCTCGCTCGCGGCCTGGCCGATCTTCCACTTCGGCACCGACGAGCAGAAGAAGCGCTACCTCCCCGACCTCTGCAGCGGCCGCAAGCTGGGCGCGTTCTGCCTCACCGAGTCCGGCGCCGGGACCGACGCCGCCTCCCAGACCACCGTCGCCCGCCTCGACGGCGACCACTACGTCCTCGACGGCGCCAAGGTGTTCATCACCAACGGCGACAAGGCCGGGACCTACGTGGTCTTCGCCATGACCGACAAGGCGAAGGGCACGCGCGGCATCAGCGCCTTCATCGTCGAGCGCGACTTCCCCGGTGTCTCGGTGGGCAAGCACGAGCGCAAGATGGGCATCCGCGGCGCGCACACCACCGAGGTGCTCTTCAAGGACGCGCGCATCCCCAAGCAGAACCTGCTGGGCAAGGAGGGCGAGGGCTTCAAGATCGCCATGGCCACGCTCGACGGCGGTCGCATCGGCATCGCCGCCCAGGCTCTGGGCATCGCGCAGGCCGCGCTCGACGAGTCGGTGAAGTGGGCCAAGGAGCGCCAGCAGTTCGGCAAGCCCATCGCCGCCAACCAGGCCATCCAGTTCCTGGTCGCGGACATGGCCACGGAGGTCCAGGCGGCGCGGCACCTCGTCTACCACGCGGCCTCGCTCAAGGACGAAGGCAAGCCGTACTCGAAGGAGGCCTCGATGGCCAAGCTCTTCGCCTCGGAGACGGCGATGCAGCAGTCCATCAAGGCGGTCCAGATCCACGGCGGGCTTGGCTACATCAAGGGCACCGTCGCCGAGCGCCTGATGCGCGACGCGAAGATCACCGAGATCTACGAGGGCACCTCGGAGGTCCAGCGGATGGTCATCGCCTCGCAGGCCCTGCGCTGAGCGAAAACCCCACGCCGACCCGAGGAGAGCCATGCCCAACGTGATCGCTTGCTACAAGTACGTCCTCGACGAGGCCGACCTGCGCGTCGGCCCCGGCGGCGCGCTCAGCCTCGAGCACGCCGGCCGCAAGATCAGCGAGTACGACCGCAACGCCCTCGAGGAGGCGGCGCTGGTCGTCGAGAAGCACGGCGGCAACGCGACTGCCATCTGCGTCGGCGGCCCGGAGATCAAGGCCAGCGCCAAGGACGCCCTCTCGCGCGGACCCAACGCCGCCATCCTGGCGATGGACGCGGCGCTCGCGAACGCCGACTCGCACACCACCGCGCTGGCGCTGGCCGCCGCCGCCAAGACCGTGCCCTTCGACCTCGTCCTCTGCGGCGAGGGCTCGGGCGACGTCTACGCGCAGCAGGTGGGGCCTCGCCTCGCGGCGCTGCTGGACGTGCCCTGCATCTCCTTCGTCAACAAGCTCACCGTGACCGCCACGGGCGTGGTCGCCGAGCGCAAGCTCGAGGACGGCGTGGAGGTGGTGGAGGCGGCCTTCCCGGTGGTGGTGACCGTGCTGCCCGACCTGAACAAGCCGCGTATCCCCGGGCTGAAGCAGGTGATGGGCGCGGCGAAGAAGCCGCAGACGGTGCTCGACGCGAAGGCGCTCGGGCTCGCGGAGAAGGACCTGGCGCCGCGGTTCGAGACGCGCGCGCTCACCGCCCCGACCAGCAACCGCAAGAAGGCGCGGGCCAAGGACGTGACCGACCTCGCCCAGCAGATCGTCTCCGCACTCCGGTAGCCGAAAGGAGCACACACCATGGCTGGCATCTGGATCTTCTCGGAGCACCGCGACACCCTCCTCGAGCTCATCGGCGAGGCGCGCCGCCTGGCGGACCCCCACTCGCCCGTCACGGCGGTCACCACGCAGCGCGCGGCGGCGCAGGACGCGCTGGCCCACGGCGCCGACGCCGCGACCGTGCTGGTGCAGCCAGAGGGACAGCCGTTGGAAGCCTGTGCCTCGACGCTCGCCCGCGTGCTGGCGGAGGGCTCGCCGGATCTCGTCCTCTTCGGCGCCACACTGCGTGCGCGCGACCTCGCGGCCCAGGTCGGCGCGCGGCTGGGAGTCGCCCTGGCCTCGTGCGCGACCGCCCTGCGCCTGCAGCCCGACGGCCGGGTCGAGACCGATCGCATGGTCTACGGCGGCGGCGGCATCAGCCGGCAGGTCATGACCACGCGCCCGCAGCTGGTCACCGTGCCTCCGCGGACCTTCCCTGCGCCAGCGCCGGCTGCGCGTCTCGGTGAGGTCCGCGAGGTGGCGGTGCCGGCCGATGCGCGGGTGAAGGTGACCGAGCGCCGGGCGCGGGCGTCGCAGGCCAAGGACATCGCCGCAGCGCCGGTGGTCGTCGGCGTGGGGCGCGGGATCGCGAAGCAGGAGGACCTCAAGGCCATCGAGGGCCTCGCGGCGAAGCTGGGCGGCGCGGTGGGCTGCACGCGTCCGGTCGCCGAGGACCTGCACTGGCTCCCCGAGGAGAGCTACATCGGCATCTCCGGCCGCAAGATCGCCCCGCAGCTCTACCTGGCCATCGGCCTCTCCGGGCAGGTGCAGCACCTCGCCGGGATGCGCGACAGCAAGGTGGTGGTGGCGATCAACAAGGACGAGAACGCGCCCATCTTCGCCAACGCGGACGTGGGCCTGGTCGCCGACGCGCAGGCCGCGGTCCCCGCGCTGGTCGCCGAGCTGGCGAAGCTGGGGCGCTGACCATGGCCGACGACCGCATGGACGCCATCGTGGTGGGGGCCGGGCCCGCGGGCAGCGCGGCCGCCCTCACCCTCGCGCGCGCCGGCAAGCAGGTGCTGCTGGTGGAGCGCGGCACGCAGGCCGGCAGCAAGAACATGACCGGCGGGCGGCTCTACACCCACGCCCTGAAGAAGCTGTGCCCGGACAACTGGAAGGAGGCGCCGCTCGAGCGCCGCGTCACCCGCGAGCGCATCTGCATGCTCACCGAGGAGAACGCGGTGACGGTGGAGCTGGCCTCGCCGGGGCTGGGCGAGAACTCGTACACCGTGCTGCGCGCGAAGCTCGACGCGTGGCTCGCGGGCCAGGCCGAGGCGGCGGGCGCGATGCTCGCCGCGGGCGTGAAGTGCGACGACCTGCTCGTCGATCAGGGCAAGGTGGTGGGCGTACGCTGCGGCGGCGACGACATGCTCGCCGACGTGGTCATCGTGGCCGAGGGCGCGAACTGCCTCCTGCCGCGCAAGGCCGGGCTGCGCACCCGCGAGCTCGACCCCAAGCACGTCGCCACCGGGGTGAAGGTGACGGTCGAGCTGCCGAAGCAGGTCCTGGAGGATCGCTTCCAGCTCCGCGGCGACGAGGGCGCGGCGCAGCTCTACGTGGGCAGCGTGACCCGCGGGCTGCCCGGCGGCGGCTTCCTCTACGTGAACCGCGACAGCCTCTCGCTGGGCCTGGTGATCACCGTCGCGGGGCTCTTGGACGCGAAGACCCGCGCGGAGCCGGCGGCGCTGATGGACGGCTTCCTCGCGCACCCGGCGGTCGCGCCGCTCTTGGAGGGCGGGAAAGTCCTCGAGTACTCGGCGCACCTGGTGCCGGAGGGCGGGGTGCACATGATGCCGGAGCTGGCTGGCGACGGGATCCTCGTCGCGGGCGACGCGGCGGGCCTGGTGCTGAACCTGGGCTACGTGGTGCGCGGCATGGACTTCGCCATCGCCTCGGGCGTGGCCGCGGCGGAGACGGTGCTGGCGGCGAAGGAGAAGGGCGACTTCAGCAAGGCGGGGCT
>CAZAIE010000040.1:0-16211 GCA_964485035.1 uncultured Myxococcaceae bacterium
TACTCGAACGCCGTTCTTCGCGAGACCGAGCATCGCCAGGCGAGCCAGCGGGCGGGGGACTCGCGATCCAGCGCCGAGACCAGCTCCGCGCCGCCCGCGGGGCGCCGTCGCGGATCGGCAGCGAGGCAGCGGGCGACGAGCCGAGCCAGTCCACGCGGTCCGCGGCCCGGGGGGCGAGCGTCCGCCGTGGCCGGGCGGCCGGTGAGCAGCTCGTGGAGCAGGACCCCGAAGGCGAAGACGTCGGAGCGCCGGTCGGCGGGGGTTCCCAGGAGCAGCTCCGGGGCCATGTAGCGCGGCGTGCCTGCCGGGGTGGTCGCCTCGCCCGAGTCCCCGGTCGGAGCGGCGAGGTCGGTCGCCACCGGGCGCGCGAGGCCGAAGTCGAGGATGCGGGCGACTCCCTCGGGCGTGACCCGCACGTTGTCGGGCTTCAGGTCGCGGTGGACGATGCCCAGCCCGTGGGCGTGCGCGAGCCCCAGGGCCACCTGCCGCGCGAAGCCCCAGGCCTGGCGCCACGGCAGCCCCTCCTCGGGGATCAGCGTGCGGAGGGTCTGCCCGGGGACGAACTCCATGACCAGGAGCGTCCGGCCCTCGTGTTCCTCCACGCCCCACACCGAGGCGACGTTCGGGTGGGCCACCGCCGCGGCTGCCCGCGCCTCGCGCAGCACGGCCTCGTGCTCGGTGCCCCGCTCGTGCAGCAGCTTGAGGGCCACGCGCCGGAGCAGCCGGGTGTCCTCGGCGAGGAAGACCGTGCCCAGCCCTCCCCGGCCCAGCACCTCCAGCACCTGGAACGGACCGAGCCTCGAGCCCCCCAGCGCCCGGTCGGCGGCGGCCTGCGTCTCGTTGGCGGGGCCGCGGGCCAGCTCCCGGAGCAGGGAGTCGAAGCCGCTCGAGCTGGGGTCGCGGACGGTCACGCCCGAACCATCGGCGAGAACCCGTCCCTGTTCAACCGCGGTCGCGCACCCGGGCCACCCAGCGGTGCTAGCTTCCCGCTCGTCCATGGCGCCCGCCCCCGTCCTCGAAGACCAGCTCCGCGCACTGCACGCCACCGGGGACCTGACCCGGGCCGGGCAGCTCGCGGTGGCCGAGTACGGCCCCGAGTTGCTGCGCTTTGCCGCGGCGCTGCTGCGGAGCGCGGACGAGGCCGAGGAGGCGTGGGCCGACGCCTGCGTGAAGCTGTGGGCAGGCCTGGGCGAGTTCCGCTTCGAGTGCTCGCTGCGGACCTGGGCCTACCTCCTGGTGCGCCGCGCGTGCGTGGACCTCCTGCGCCGCCCCGAGCGCCGCCGCCGAGTGGCGCTGTCCGAGGCCGGGCCGCTCTCGGGCATCGCCGAAGAGGTGCGCACGCGCACCGAGCCCTTCCTGCGCACGGACGTGAAGGACCGCGTCCGGGCGCTGCGCGAGAGCCTCACCGCCGAGGACCAGGCGCTGCTCACCCTGCGGGTGGACCGCGGGCTCGCCTGGTCCGAGATCGCCGTGGTGCTCGAGGACGCTCCGCTGGAGGACCGCGCGGCGGCGCGACGCCAGGAGGCCTCGCTGCGCAAGCGCTTCGAACGACTGAAGGACCGGCTGCGCGAGCTCGCGCGGCAGCAAGGACTCCTCGACGAGGAGTAGGAGGGACACCATGCGCAGATTGCTGACGGTGGGAATCCTGGGAGTGCTCGTGGGCTCGGGCTGCCGCTGCGCGTGCGAGCGTGCGGTGGAGCAGGTCCAGGCTCGGCTGGGGACGCCAGACACCGGGACCCACGCGGATCCTGCCCGCCTGGTCGAGGCGGTGCGCGCCGGGAACGTGGTCGAGCTCAAGCGCCTGCTCGAGGGCGGGGACCCGAACGCCCCGGTGTCGTTCCGGCTCTCGCTCTCCGAGCTGGCGAAGAAGGACGACCCGGCGGCGTGGCTGAAGGTCTACCTGAAGTACCACCAGCTCCTGGCGAGCTGGCTCTTCTCCTACCTCGACTACATGTGCCCCAAGGCGACCGCGAACCTCGAGGACGACGCGACGGTGGCGCTGAAGAAGTTCGCGGGAGACCCCAAGGCGCTCCTGAAGAAGGAGGGGTGGGGGCTCAAGGGCCCGACGCTCCTGCACGTGGCGGCACTGCTCTGCCAGCAGTCCGCGGCGGAGGCGCTGCTGGCCGCCGGGGCGAAGGTCGACGCGCCCGACGCGCAGGGCATCACCCCGCTCGGCTACGTGACCTGCGACGCGGTGGCGGAGCTGCTCCTGAAGAAGGGCGCGAACGCCAACGCCCGCTCCGGGAAGGGCCTGACCCCGCTGCACCTGGCCATCGACGCGCCCATCGCGCTGCGGCTTCTCAAGGCTGGCGCGGTGGTCGATGCGCGCGACGAGTGCGGCAACACGCCCCTGCACCACGCCACGCTCAACGGCCTGGACTTCAAGGAGGTCGCGCTCGCGACCGGGGCCGACGCGGGCGAGCTCGCGCTGCCGGACCACCCGGTGCTGCGCTGGCTGGTGAAGGCGGGGCTGCGCCTGACCGAGTCCCTGGCGAAGGTCCTGCGCGAGTGCGACGTGGCGGGCGTGCTGCTCGCGCACGGAGCGGACGCGACGCAGAAGAACGCCGCGGGCCACGACGTGGCTGGCCTGAAGGCGAAGCGCGCCGCCGCGTCCCACCACGACTGGGATGACTGACGGCCCCTGAAAAGGGACCGCCGTACTGGCGGCTTTGGGCTAGGTTCCCGCGCGATGCGTCGCCTCTTCGTCCTGTCTGCTCTGGCCCTGCTCGGGCTGACCTCGTCCGCCCGTGCCGAGCCCGCTCCCGTGGCGCGGCCGCAGCCCTCGCTGGCGCGGCCTCCCACCTTCGCCCAGCCGCTGCTGGTCCGAGTGCAGTCCGGCCGGATCAACGAGCCCCTCTGGACCCCCGAGGGGCTCTGGGCCACCCGCCCTCGCGGGCTGCGCGGTCTGGCACGGGCCGAGGCTGCGGGCCCTGCTTCCTGGGATCCGTCCAGCGCCTCCTGGTTCGCCTCCGCGCTGGGCTGCCTGGTGCGCGTCGAGGAGGGTGGAGCACTCCAGGTACTCGCCGAGGGCGTCCAGGGCGCGGACGTGGACGTCCGCTTCGCCGCCGGGGTCGCAGTCTCCCGCGAGCCGGACCACTCGATCGTCCTGTACTCGCTGCGCGAGGGCACCCGGCGGGTGCTGCTGCGCGGGTCGCAATACTTCCGCCCAAGGCTCTCGCCGGACGGGCGGCGCGTGCTCCTGGGCGAGAGTCGGCCCGACGGCGGCCGGATGCTGCTGCTGGACTTGGAAGGCCGCCGGATCGACCTCGGGCGCGGTGACGCACCGGCCTGGTTGCCCGACGGCCGGGTGGTGTTCACCCGGCTCTTTGGCGACGGCCACGTCCTCGACGCCTCCGAGGTCTGGGTGTTGCGGCCAGGCTCGGACCCGGTTCGGCTGGCGGTGACCGGGCGTCCGCTGCTGACCTGGCCCACGCCGTCCCCCGAGGGAGCGCATCTCGCGCTGGTCGACGCGCACAGCCGCGACCTCTACGTCGTGGCCATTCCGGAGGAGCGCTGATGCGCCGCGCCCTCCTCGCCCTCCTGGTGCTCGCGCTGCCTGTGTCCGCGGCGGGGCAGAAGGTGTTCCTCAACCCCTCGAACCAGTTCACCAACGCCGTGACCGGCGGCGGCAACGAGGGCGACTTCGCCAAGACCTGCGCGGACCTGGCCGCAGCCAAGCTCGTCGCGGCCGGCTACCAGGTGGTGGTGGACCAGGACTTCACCAACGCACCCGCGAACGCCAATTCGTGGCCCGCGGACATCTTCGTCTCGATGCACACCAACGCCGGTGGCGGCCACGGGACCGAGACCCTGCACCACACCACGGCGACGGTGGGCAAGACGCTCGCGCAGAACGTGCAGTCGGCACTGGTCTCCGCGCTCAAGTTCCGGAACCGGGGCCTGACGCCGCGCGGCAACCTGCACGTGCTCAACGACACCGACGTCCCCGCCTGCCTCGAGGAGGCGCTGTTCCACGACTGCGCCACCACCACCCCGGACCAGATAGGGCATCCGCCCGCCGAGGCCGCGCACCTGCGCACCGCGGCGGGGAGGGAGCAGATCGCCGAGGGCGTCGCCAACGGGGTGTGCCGCCACTTCACCGGGAACAGCTGCGGGGTCGTCGTCCCCAAGGGGTGGATCAAGGGCGTGGTCTACCAGAACGGGAACACGCTGGACCGCGTCGCCGGCGCGACCGTGACGCTCTCCTCGGGGGAGAGCACCGTCTACTCCGGCAGCGGCATCTGGGAGTTCGAGGTCCCGCCGGGGAGCTACTCGGTCACCGCGAGCGCCCCCGGGTACTTCACGCGGACGCTGACCGGCGTGACCGTGGTGGCCACGCAGACGACGTGGGCGAGCGTGGGCCTGGTCGCGCAGTCGGGCGCAGACGCCGGAGTGCCCCGCCCCGATGCCTCTGCGACCGATGCAGCCCCGGCAGGCGAGGACGCGGCGAGCGGGGCTGACGCCGGGTCGGGTGAAGACGCGGGTGAGGACGCCGCGAGCGGGGTGGACGCAGCGGCGGGAGAAGACGCAGCGGTCTCTGAAGATGCAGCGAGCGGCGAGGACGCAGCCGCGGGCGAGGACGGTGCAATGGGGGGTGCTGACGCCGCAAGCGCAGCGGACGCGACGACGAGCCCCGATGCAAGCCTCGAACTCCAGGATGCGGCCGAAGCGGTCGACTCCGGCGCCTCTGGAACCGTCGCTGATGCAGGACCCGTCCCAGCGTCGGATGCGAGTCGAGCCGCGGCCGACGCGGCGGACCCGGCGGGCGTGGCGGACGCCGCTGAGGACGATGGGGTGTTTGCCCGCGGCTGCGGCTGCCGGTCGGCTCCGGGGGCGCTCGCTCTCGCCTGGCTCGCCCTGATGCCCCTTGCGTCGCGAAGGAGGAAGCCATGAAGCGGGCGCTCAAGATCGGCGTGCTGGTGATCGCCAGCCCCGTCCTGTTGCTGGTGCTCGCCGTTGCCCTCACCTTCGTGACCAAGGCCAGCATCCAGGATGGCCAGAAGGTGGGCGGGGTGCAGCAGGTGAAGGACGGCTTCGTGGCCGCCTACCTCGTCGACCTCGCTCCGGGAGAGGTGGCGCTCGTCGACGCCGGCCAGGACCCCGCGGGGAAGGCGATCCTCGCGGCGCTCCAGCAGCGCAGCCTCGACCAGAAGGCGGTGAAGGCGGTGTTGCTCACCCACGGCGACTACGACCACACCGCCGCGGCGATGCTGTTCCCGGGCGCGCTGGTCGCGGTGCTGGAGCCCGACGTAGGGCTGGCGGAGGGCCGCGAGGTCCGCTCGCCGCTGCAGTCGCCCAAGCCCAACGGCATCAAGGTGGGCCGCGCGCTGCGCGACGGGGAACGCCTGGAGCTCTCGGGGACGCCGGTGGAGGTCTTCGCCATCCCCGGCCACAGCAAGGGCAGCGCGGCGTTCCTGGTGCACGGCGTGCTCTTCCTGGGCGACAGCGCCGAGGTGACCCGCAGCGGCCGGCTCGAGTCGGGGCTCTGGTTCAGCTCCAGCGACCGCGGCGAGAACCGACGCTCGCTGCGCGCGCTCGCAGCGAGGCTTGCCCAGCGCGAGGTGAAGGCGATCGCGTGCTCGCACTCGGGGATCGTCGAGGCCGGACTGAAGCCGCTGACCGACCTCGTCGCGGAGATCGGCCCCTGAGCCTCTCGCTCTCTTCTCGCGCGCGGCTGAATGCGCACGCACTCCCCCTGTTCCCCTCCGAGTCGCTGTTCGATCGCCTTGCGCGCGCGGTCTGCGAGGCCGACTGCCTCCCGCGCAAGGAGCTGTTCGAGGCCTGGGAGATGGCACGCCGCGTCCGCCGGCACCTGCGCGGAGGCCGCGTGGTGGACCTCGCCGCGGGCCACGGGCTGCTCGCGTGGGCGCTGCTCTTGCTCGACGACTCTTCGCCTGAGGCTCTGGCGGTGGACTCGCGCAAGCCGGAGAGCGCAGCGCGCCTCGCGAGCGTGCTCGAGGTCCGATGGCCCCGGCTCGCCGGTCGCGTGCGCTACGTCGAGGGCAGGCTCGAGGAGGTCACGCTCACTCCTGGGGATCTGGTCGTCTCCGCGCACGCGTGTGGCGCGCTGACCGACCGCGTGCTGGAGAAGGCCCTCGCCGCGCGCGCGAGGGTTGCGGTGCTGCCGTGTTGCCATTTCTTGCGCGAGCGAGAGCGGAAGCACGACGCGCTCGAGGCCTGGGCGGACGCCGCGCTGGTGCAGGACCTGCGCAGGGCGGTGCGGCTCGAGGCCGCGGGGTATCGCGTGCGCGCGCTGGCCATTCCGTCGGAGATCACGCCCAAGAACAGGCTGCTGCTCGGCGAGCCCGGGTAAACGCGCGCAGGGACCCGTGGTGGCGCGCGTCTCGCGCGCCGGTCCACCAGCAAGCCCTGGTTGAAGGCAGGCAGCCCCGCGGTGGCGGGCGTCTCGACCCTGGACAGTCCATTGGTCAACACGCCCATTCGGGGGACTGTCTGGGAGGACCTTTGTCGTGCGTGCTACCGCTCTTGGTTCGTACGTTGATGCTTTGCCCACTCACCCCGGAGGCCCCTTGCTTCGAAACGTCCTGGTCGCGCTCCTGCTGCTGGCCGTCCCTGCTTCCTCCTTCGCCAAGGAGATCTACGTCTCCAAGAACACCGGTGACGACGAGAACCCTGGCACCAAGGAGAAGCCGAAGAAGCTGCTGTGGAAGGTCTTCGACTCGCTCGAGGACGGCGACATCGTCCGCGTCGCCGAGGGCATCGAGTACGGCGAGCGCAAGGCCGGGGTGATGCCGGTCATCACCAAGTCGGTGGTCTTCGAGGGCGGCTGGAAGGCCGACTTCTCCGAGCGCAACCCCTTCAAGTACCTCACCATCATCACCGCCGCGCCGGACCGCGCGGGCTCCACCGCCGAGGTCTTCCGCGGCGAGGACCGCAAGCTCAAGGTCACCATCGACGGCTTCCTCATCGATCGCGGCGGCGGCGCCATCTACTACTCCGACGGCGAGATGGGCGCGAACAAGCGCATCGAGGGCCACAAGGACTGCACGCCCTGGGGCTACCGGAACCTGAACCGCAAGATGAGCGGCTCAGACCCCTCCATCGAGCTCATCGGCGAGAGCTTCGTGGTGCGCAACAACATCATCATCAACTCCCCGTGGTGGGGCATCTACGTGAAGGGCGGCGGCAAGGGGAACATCGTCATCGAGAACAACTTCGTCCTCGGCTTCCAGGGCCGCGGCATCGAGGCCATCACCGGCGGCGGCTGGGGCGCCCCGACCTGGATCATCCGCAACAACACCGTGGCCTTCGGCTGGCAGATGGAGGGCCGCGGCATCTCCCTCGACCCCAAGGGCGACAACGGCAAGAACGTGGTCGAGAAGAACGTGGTCGCCTTCACCCAGCAGGCCGGCGTGATGACCAAGTTCGGCGCCACCGGCGACAACCTGCAGCTGCTCAACAACCTCTTCTTCTTCAACAAGCTCGGCGACTACGGCCAGGGCGGCAGCGGCTGCTGCAACGTCGCGGACTTCGACGACGAGGTGAAGTTCAAGGTCTCGAAGAACGTGCACGAGCTGCCCAAGTTCATCACCAAGATCGCCCCGCAGTGGTTCGACCGCTACACCATGACCCTGGACCTCACCAGCAAGCTCGCCAAGGACGCCGACCTCGACGCCGCGCGCGCCTCGGTGGGCCTGAAGGAGTGGGCGCCGGTGGGCTTCACCGACAAGAAGTACGCCAGCTACTCCGAGCTGCCCCAGGGCCGCGCCACCTACGACCTGGGCCGCTACCCGGCGCCCTTCAAGGAGGGCCAGGGCCTCGACGAGGAGGGCTGGCGCAAGCACGTCCTCCCCATGCTCGGCCTCGACGGCGAGCGCGGCATCCAGGCGACCTTCGCCAAGTAGCCCCTGAGCAGTCCCGGGCGCACGGCCGACCACGCCGTGCGCCCTTTCTTCCAACGAGAGACCGACATGCCCGAGACGACCCTGCAGCTCCCTGCGCTGCCGCGGACGGTGGAGGAGTTCAAGGCGCTGCGCGACACCGTCGCCACCACGCCCTTCGGCGGCGCGGCGATGTTCGCGGCCGCCCTCGCCGTCTTCTCCGAGGACCCCAAGGCCGGCGTCCCGCTGCTCACCCTGGCCATCGACCAGAAGCTGCTGGTGGACGGCGGCGAGGGCACCGGCGGCAAGCAGCCCCAGGGCCTGCGCGACTTCCGCGACCGAAATGGCCAGAAGCCCTGGGTCGCCCGGTCGATGTTCCAGGGCACCTCCCCGGAAAACGGCTACGCGCTCCCCGCCGGTTCGCTCTCGCTGGTGTTCCACGCCCAGCCCGCGGACGTCCAGGAAGCGGAGGCCAAGGTGTTCGTGCACACCACCGGCGCCGACAACCCCAAGCCGATGCGCCTGCGCAGGAACGACAAGGGCATCTGGAAGGCGGTGGAGTGGAGCTCGTTCCAGGGCAACTGCCGGCCGCCCGTGACCACCCAGACCGACGACCTGTAGCCGACCGACCCCGAGCCACCTCCAAGGAGTCCCCGTGCGCCGCTTCGCCCTGCTCCCGCTCCTCGCCCTCGCTGCCTGCCCGCCCGCATCCTCGTCCGGCTCGCTCACGGTCACCGCGGGAGGGAACCCGGTCACCGAGAACGGCACCGCCAGCTTCACGGCCTCGGCGCCCCCGCTCGGCGTCGTGACCCTCGCGCTGGAGGTGCGCAACGAGAAGGCGACGGCGCTGGTCCTCGACTCGGTGACCATCGAGCCGCTCGCGGGGACGCTGGCCGGCGAGTTCGCCCCTGCGGCCGAGGTGAAGGGCGTGAGCGTGGCCGCGGGTGGCACCAGCAAGATCGAGCTGGCGTTCCGACCGGTCGCCTCGGGCAAGCGCGAGGCGAAGGTGACGCTGGCCTACGACTCGGGTTCGTCCTTCGCCTTCACCGCGAGCGCCAGCGGGGCGGACAACGCCACCCTCAGTCCCGTGCTCTCGACCACCAGCGAGTGGATCGTGGGGAAGAAGGTGGCCAGCGCGCTGGTGGGGGCGATGGTCGCCGAGGCGGACGGCACGGTGTACCTGAACCTCAACGCCAACGAGTGGTCCGACCGCTTCGCCGAGAACGTCGCGCTGGCCAGGCTGCGGCCCGACGGCACGCTCGCCTGGCTCAAGGAGTGGAACGAGAGCTACGAGCAGCTCTCCCCCGACCCGGGGCAGAACGCGGAGTCCGGTGGCGCGCCGGAGTCGATGGTCCTGGGCGCGGACGGCTTCCTCTACGTGGTCGGGCAGCGCTCGCAGTCGAGCAGCAACAGCCTGTTCCAGGCCTTCGTCCTGAAGGTCGCCAAGGCCGACGGCGGGCTCGTGTGGGCGAAGGGGCTGACCCGCGGGAAGACGGCGGTGCCGGGTACCGCGGCGCAGTCGCTCAAGGCCTACGCCGTGGACGCGACGCTCGAGGACCGCGTGGTGGTGACCGGCCAGGTCGCTGACTCACAGGGCCTCCTGCTCTTCGCGCTGAAGAAGGAGGATGGCAGCCTGCTCTGGGCAAAGGAGATCGACGTGTACGCCGGGGCAGTCGAGCGCGGCTACTCGATCGTCGTGAACGCCGCGGGCGACGCCTACGTCGGCGGGCTGGGGAGTGGCACCGGGCTGTTGCTGAAGGTCACCGGCGTGAACGGTACGAGCCCGGCAATCGACTGGGTGCAGGAGGTCGCGGTGGGCGTCGGCGCGAACCTGCCCTCGCTCGCGCTGGACGCGGCCGGGAACCCATACGCGGCGCTGGATCTGCGCGGTGCCGCCTCCCGCTTCGCGGCTGCGCGCTTCACTCCTGCGGGCGCGGTGTCCTGGGCCAAGGTCTGGGAGCCGGCGAACAACGACCCGCTCGACAACGCCCACGTGGTCCGCGTGAGCGGTGAGCAGGTGCTGGTGGGCGGCCGGGTGGGGTTCAAGCCCTTCGACCTCGCGTACGGCGACGGGATGGTGGTGAGCCTCGCGAGCGCGACCGGCGCCTGGCGCTGGGGCGGCCTCTACTACACGGGCAAGGGTGATGGCGCGGTGGAGCACCGGGTGAAGGGCGTGGCGGTCGCGGGGGACTCGCTGTTCGTGCTGCAGCAGGGGCACCCGGCGGTGGGCAACGCGGACCGCAACTCGGGCTACTGGTACCAGACCAACGACGACACCCTGGACCTCCCCGGCGGCGACGGCTCAAAGCGGCTGGCGGACCTGTCCGTCCCCGTCTCCTCAAAGCTCGCAGGCACCACCCTCGCGCCGCTGCAGGACGGCACGCTGCACGATCTGGCGATCGACGCGGTCTGGCTGGCCGGGCCAGCGGACGTGGTGGTGGACGCTGCGGCCAAGCGCACTGGGAGCGCAGGACATACCCACGCGCTCGTGCAGAAGGTGAAGCTGACGGAG
Source organism: uncultured Myxococcaceae bacterium (assembly GCA_964485035.1). Classification (GTDB taxonomy): domain Bacteria; phylum Myxococcota; class Myxococcia; order Myxococcales; family UBA5297; genus CAZAIE01. The sequence goes on from CAZAIE010000040.1 coordinate 10,354, forward strand.
AAGTGAGACCTACTTCTTCGTCTTCGCCGGCTTCCGGGTGGGGGCCTTCGTTGCCTTCTTCGCGGGAGCCTTCTTCGCAGGAGCCTTCTTCGCAGGAGCCTTCTTCGCAGGAGCCTTCTTCGCGGGAGCCTTCTTCGCAGGAGCCTTCTTCGCAGGGGCCTTCTTCGCGGTGGGCTCCTCGGGCGCCTGCTCTGCGGTAGACGCGGCGGCGGCGGCCTTGTCCTCGGCTCGCAGCTTGGGCTTGGCCGCGGGCTTGGCGTAGAGGTGCTGGCCGATCGCGTCCAGGAGCTTGTCCATTCCCTCGCCGGTCGCCGACGAGACCTGGAAGACGGGGATGCGCTTGCGGGCCATCTCCGCGACGAACTTCGCGGCCTTCTCCCTCGCGTCGGGGAGGTCCACCTTGTTGGCCGCGATGATCTGCGGCTTGCCCGCGAGCTCCTCGCTGTAGAGCGCCAGCTCACGGTTGAGGATGTTCAAGTCCTGAAGCGGATCGCGGTCGTCGCCGAGGGCGCCGCAGTCCACCAGGTGCACCAGGAGCCGGCAGCGCTCGACGTGCTTCAGGAACTGGTGCCCCAGTCCGGCGCCCGCGTGCGCACCCTCGATGATGCCGGGAATGTCGGCCATCACGAACGAGAGGCCGTCCTTGTACTGCACCACGCCGAGGTGCGGGGTGAGGGTGGTGAACGGGTAGTCGGCCACTTTCGGACGCGCCCGGCTCACCCGCGAGATGAGCGTGGACTTGCCGGCGTTGGGGTAGCCGAGCAGGCCGACGTCCGCGAGCAGCCGCAGCTCGAGGACGACCTCGCGCTCCTCGCCCGGGATGCCTGGCTGCGAGAACCGCGGCGCCTGCCTCGTCGAGGTGGCGAAGTTCATGTTCCCCAGGCCGCCCTTGCCTCCCTGCGCCAGGACGACCTTCTGCCCGTTCTGCGAGAGGTCGAAGAGCAGCTCTCCGGTCACGGCGTCCTTCACCGTGGTCCCCACGGGAACCTTGAGCACGATGTCGGGGGCGTCCCTGCCGTTGCAGTCGCTGCCCCCGCCGGGCTCGCCGTTGCGCGCCGAGTGCGTCGGCCGGAAGCGGTAGTCGAGCAAGGTGGTGAAGTTCTCGTCCGCCTCGAGGAAGACCGTGCCGCCGCGCCCCCCGTCGCCGCCCGAGGGGCCGCCGTGGGGCATGAACTTCTCGCGCCGGAACGCGACCGCGCCCTTCCCACCGTCGCCGGCCTTCACGTGGACCTGCACTTCGTCGACGAACTTCACGGGGGACTCGCGGGCTGGAGAAATAGGAAAAGCCGCGCGGCGCCTAGTGGCACCGCGCGGCTGGAAGCGGACCGGCGGAAGGCCTACGCCTTCGCGGCGGGGGCCTTCTTCGCCTCGAGCGCCTTCAGCTGCTCGGGGGTGTACACCGAGACCTTCGTGCGCTCACGGCCTTCGCGCTCGTAGCGCACGATGCCGTCGACGGTGGCGAAGATGGTGAAGTCGCGGCCGAGGCCGACGTTGGTGCCCGGGTGGATCTTGGTGCCGCACTGGCGGACCAGGATGTTGCCCGAGAGGACCTTCTCACCGGCGTAGACCTTTACGCCACGCCGTTGACCGGGTGAGTCGCGACCGTTGCGGCTAGAACCCTGACCTTTTTTGTGTGCCATGACGAGACTGCCTTTCTACTGGGCCGAGCCTTAGGCGCGGATGCCCGTGATCTTGACCTCGGTGTACTTCTGGCGGTGCCCCTGGCGCCGCGTGAAGCCGAAGTAGTTCTTGATGAAGTGCAGCGTCTTCGGGCCCTTGGCCTTCGGGTTGACGACCTCGGCCTCGACGGCCGCGCCCTGGACGACCGGGCGGCCGACCTTGGGAGCGTCGACGCCACCGACCATCAGGACCTCATTGAAGGTCACCTTGGCGCCCTTGTCGCCCGGGATGAGCTCGACCTTGAGGACGTCGCCCTGCTGCACGCGGTACTGCTTGCCGCCGGTCTTGATCACTGCGTACATCGCAAAACCCCTTGTCTTTACTGCAAATCATCAGATCCGCCAGCCGGGCTGTCGGAAACTCCGCTCGATGAGACCCGAGCGAGAAAGCGGAGTCTTTTAGGGCAGAGGGGGCCGGCCTGTCAAGTTCCGTCACTCGGAAAGCCCCTTCCTTCCGGGGTGATACCGCGGATGGTAGCGGCAGCGAAAACCTCCCCAAGGAATGGGGCCGAAGAAGGACCCGCCCCGGCGAGCCACGCGTGAGTCAGGGGATCAGGGCCACCCGGCCGACCACCTCGGTGATCTGCCCGTCCCCGTCCGCAAACGCCAGCCGCAGCTCCTCGACGGTTCCGCTCGCCTCGGGCCAGGGCATCTCGAGCACCGGCGCGACCGCCGCGGCCTCCGAGGCGGCGAGCAGCGTCGCGTGGGGCTCGAAGTGCGCGCCCACGCCCGGACTTCCGTAGCGCTCCCAGGTCGCGAGCTTCTCGGGCAGGCCCTTGGCCCAGCTCGGAGGCTGCTGCCCGAGGGACCGCAGCGGAGCCAGCGCCTCGGCCACCGCGAGCGAGGCATCGGCGAGCCCCGGGTCGCGCGCGAGGTCGAGGAAGAACCAGCCGCCCGCCGTCCGGCGCACCCCCGCGGTCCGAACCGGGAAGCGCCGCAGCCCGAGCGCCCGCACCCGGCCCTCGAGCGAGGGCACCACCGCCGGGTCGAACCACGTCATGTAGAGCGTCACGTGCGTCGGCCGGCCCTGCCGCCGGAAGGAGGGCAGGCCGGCCTTCTGGAAGAGCGCCTCGTCGACCTCTGCGAGCTGGGCCTCGAGGGCCGCCGGGAGCACCGCGTGGACGTTGACCTGCACGGCAGCGGGCGCGGGCTCACGGGGGTTGGCGCTGGCACAGGCGGCGGCCGCACAGGCGGCCAGGGGCAAAAACGAGCGCATGGCTCGCTCCTACCCCTGGGGAGCGGTGTCGGGCAAGTCCGCGTCCCGAAAAGAAAACCGCCCACCCCTTCCGGCCGCGGACGAGGCAGGCGGTGAGCGCTCGCCAATCGAGCGCCCAACAGCCAAGGTCTTTGCCTCGTTGGACACCGGACCCGCAGGACCGATTGCATCGCCTGGTTGGAAGTGGTCAGCGCAGCGCGTGCTCCAGCGCCGCAGCCAGCTCTTCCAAGAGGTACGGCTTGCGGATGGACCCGCGAAACCCGAACTCCTCGGGCCGGGCGATCACCGGGTCCTCGCTGTAGCCGCTGGAGGCCACCGCGACCACGCTGGGGTCCTCGACGCGCAGCGCCTCGAGGACCTGCCGCCCACCCATTCCGCCGGGAATGGTCAGGTCGAGCAGCAGCAGGTCGAGCTTGCGGCCCTCGGTGCGCGCGGCCCGCCAGGCCGTGAGCGCCTCCGAGCCGTCCCGCCCCGAGACCACCTCGCAGCCCAGGCGTCGGAGCATCGCCCCGGCCACGTCGCGGATGTAGTCCTCGTCGTCGAGCACGAAGACCTTCACGCCGTGGAACCGGCGACGGCTGGTGGTGGCCGGGGCCTCTGCGGCCACTCCCGGCGTCGCGGGGAGCCAGACGTGGAAGGTGGTCCCGCGGCCCAGCTCCGACTCCACCGTCACCGCGCCGCCGTGCTTGGTGACGATGGAGTGCACCATCGCCAGCCCCAGCCCGCTGCCGGCCTGCTTGGTGGTGAAGAAGGGGTCGAAGATGCGCGGCAGCAGCTCCGGGGGGATGCCCGTGCCCTGGTCCTTGATCGACACGCGCACGTAGCTCCCCGGGGGCAGGGGCTTGGGGAGCAGGTCGGCCGAGGCGTTCACCGCGTGGACGAAGAGTCGCCCGCCCGCCGGCATCGCCTGCTTGGCGTTGATGACCAGGTTGTCGAAGGCCTGGCCCAGCTGGCCCTGGTCGCCCTGCACCACCGCCAGGTCGGTCGCGATGTCGAAGCCCGGGCGCACCGCCGAGCCAGTGAGCGCGAACTGGGTGGTCTCGCGCAGCAGGATCTGCAGGTCCACCGCCCGGCGCACCGGCACCCCGCCCTTGGAGAAGGTGAGCAGCTGCCGGGCGAGCCCCTTGGCCCGGCCCAGCACCGAGCCCGCGCTGGTGAGGTAGTCGCGCACGGCGTCGGGGTCGTCGCAGCACTCGCGCGCGAGGTCCACGTAGCCGAAGAGCCCGCCCAGGAGGTTGTTGAAGTCGTGCGCGATGCCCCCGGCGAGCATCCCCAGGGACTCCAGGCGCTGGTTGCGGCGCTCGGCCTCCTCCAGCCGCTCCTGCTCCGTGGTGTCGCGGAAGACCAGCACCACGCCGATGATGCGGCTCTGATCGTCGCGGATGGGGGCCCCGCTGTCGCCGATGGTCCGCTCGACCCCGTCGCGGGCGACCAGCAGCGTCCGCCCCGCAAGCTCCACGATGCCGCCGGTGTCCAGCACCCGCTGCACCGGGTCGGGGCAGCGCTCACGGGTCGTGGGGTCGACCAGGCGCAGGACCTCGGCGATGGGCTTGCCCAGCGCGTCGTCGGCGGGCCAGCCGGTGAGCTTCTCGGCGACCCGGTTCATCAGGGTCACGCGGCCCTGGACGTCGGTGGAGATGACCGCGTCGCCGATGGAGCGCAGGGTGACCGAGAGCCGCTCCTTCTCGCGGGCCAGCGCCACCTCGGCGCGCTTGCGCTCGGTGATGTCCTGGAAGACCGCCGCCATCTCGTTGGGGGCAATCTGGAACGCGTGGACCTCGAACGCGCCCACGATGTGCTCGTCCTGGTAGGCGATCTGCTCGGTGCGCCACGGCGTCCCGTCGCGGGCGGCGGCGCGGTAGCGGGCGGGGACCTCGGTGGCGGCGAGGGGAGGGAAGGCCTCCTCGATGGACTTGCCCACGAACGCGGCGTTGGCGACCCCCAGGATGCGGTCCGCCGCCGGGCTCGCGCCGGTGAACACCAGCCGGTCCCCCGGCTCCAGCCGGTAGAGGTGCATCCCGAAGGGAGAGGCCTGTACCACCGCCAGGAATCGCTCGTCCCGCTGGGCCAGGGTTTCGTCGGCGGCCATCGTGTCCTCACCGGGGGTGTGCTCGCGCTGCAACTTCTTGGAATAACCGGGCTCCTGGCGGCCGGCACGGGAACCTGGACTCCAGTCACCCTGCGCGGTAGGGGCGCGCAGGCCACGCGAGCTGGGCACGTCGCGACGGAAGTGCGACGCTCTTCGGCGTTCGACCAGGAGGTGGGACCGTGCGTCAGGGTGCTCGTTGGATCGTCATCGGCTTCGTTGGGCTCCTCGGAGGGTCGGTCGAGGCGCACTCGACTGGCCACGAGGCGCGCAGTGCCGAGCAGTGCGCCAAGCTCCCTGCTCCCCAGGACAAGACGTGCCAGTCCTGCGTCTCGCGTCCGACGAAGCACCACTACCACCCGGACCTCCCGCCCGGTCAGCGGTGCAGGCCCGACGAGGAGAAGAAGTAGGGCCCGGGTTCACGCCGCCTTGAGCTCCGAGAGCACGCTGCACAGCTCGTCGATGGACGAGGCGAGCTGCTGGGCGGTCGCCCCGGCGTCGGGGGTGGCGCCGGTGTCGTAGCGCAGCAGCGTGAGCCGCGTCGCCAGCTCGCCCGCGCGGGCGAGCGCGCGCTCCAGCTCGGCCCCGGTCTGCGCGCGCAGCGCCGCGAGCCGGCGGACGTGGGCGATGCGCTCGTCCAGGATCTCCGCCACCCCGCCCTGGCCGGCGTGGGCCTCGTGCTCCGCCTGGAGCCGCGCGAGGTCGTGCTCGGGAGAGGCGACCAGGCCGTCCAGCTCACGCATCCGCGCCGCGGCGCTGCGCATGGCCCGGCCCAGCGCCGCCACGCGCCGCATCTCCAACTCGAGCCCGTCGCCGAGCACGCTGCCCAGCGCGCGCAGCGCCTCGGCGAGCCGACCCTCCGCGGCCTGGATGCGCG
>CAZAIE010000041.1:0-16133 GCA_964485035.1 uncultured Myxococcaceae bacterium
GGGGCTGCGCCTTCGGGGCATCGGAGATGACCGCGACCGCCTTGTCGCCGGCGCGCGCCTGCTCTTCCTTGATGGCCTCGAGCCGGGCCGCGGCCTTGCGCGCGAGGTCCGGGTCTGCGTCCACCGACTTGAGGTAGCGGCGGTAGAAGTCCGCGGCGAGGTCGCGCTCCTGCAGCCTTTTGTCGTACACGGCGGCAATGTTGTAGAGCAGCGCCGCGCTGGGCGAGAGCTGGTAGGCCTTCATGTAGAGGGCGATGGCCTCGTGGTACTGGCCCTTGTTCACCATCTCGAAGGCCCTGGACGCGAAGTCCTCGACTCGCTTGGGGTCTTCCGCAGCCCACACCGGCGCGGCAGCCAGGAGCACGGCAACTACAACGTGGCGCATGGATCCATCCCTGGCGGACCCATTCCCCGCGTCGATTCGCGTAGGGGATCCGCCCGTCAGGCCGCCAAGACTACCGGTGCCGATCTCAGCCGTAAACTCGTGATTGCATGCACGGATTTTTCTGCTCTGCACGGATTCTGCTGCATCAGTAACGAATCGACTAAGGGATTGATCTTACATAGCAAGCATGGGGACTTGGCTCACGAATGGGAGCCGGCGGGGTATCGCCTCGTCACCCATCAAGGGTATGCCGTCTGACCCGTTGAACTCCTGGGAATGTCTCCCAGTCAACGCCCCAGACAGCGCGTGAAGGCCTCCTGCATTCGGATGCAGAGCCATCGGCCCTCGGCGCCGCGGCCCCTGGCCAGCGCCCGTCCGCGCGTGTTTGGATTCGCAAGCCATGACACCCGGAGTGGAATCGCTCGCCGAGATCCAGGCGCTGTACGACCGCAGCCTCTTCCTCGCCGCTCACCAGCGCGCCCAGGAAGAGGGCCCGTACACCGGCTGGCAGGGCACGCGCGCGCTGCTGCTAGCGGGGCGGCTCTGTGGCCAGCTCGGCGCGCGGCGCCGCTCCGAAATGTTCGTGCAGCAGGCCTTCGAGGCGGACCCCAAGGACCCCGCCGCGCGCTACTTCCGCGCCTACCGCGTCTTCGGCTGGCGGGGCCCGCTCGCGGCCTGGGAGCTGCTGCGCCGGGAGGGGGATCTGGAAGACGCCGACCCGGACACCCTGGGCTCCTGGTACGCGCTGCACGCCTCGTCGCTGGGCGCGCTGCGCGACTTCGACCGCGCCTGGGAGTGGTGGCACAGGGCCGACGCAGCCGCCCCCTGCTCGCCCTGGGTGCGCACCCGCAAGGCCGAGCTGCTCAGCCGCCAGGACCGCCACCCGGAGGCGCTCGAGGCCTCCCGCGAGGCCCTGGCGCTGTTGCCGAACTACCGGGTCGCCGTGGTGGGGCTGGCCCACGAGCTCACCAACCTCGACCGCGTCCCCGAGGCCATCGAGGTCCTCGAGCGCGCCTCGCGGAGCATCGAGTCGTCCGACGTGGTGGCGATGCTGGGCGGGCTCTGCGAGGAGCTGGGCCGCCACGACGACGCCGCCCGCTGCTGGGACCGCTACCAGGAGCTCTCGCCGCTGCTCGAGCCCCCCGGCCGCCGCTTCCTCGCCGGCCGGCGCAGCGACACCGCCTACCACCGGGGCGACCTGCCGGCCGCGGCGCGGCTGGCGCGCCGGGCCGGGGGCGGCTTCTTCGAGAAGATCGCCGGGCGCCTGGAGCACCTCGCCGGGGGCGAACGCGTGGTCCGCCTCAAGGTGGGCTTCGTGAAGCAGCACCACATGACCTGCGCCCCGGCGACGCTGGCCATGCTCTCGGCCTTCTGGGGCCGCCCGCTCGACCACCTCGCCCTCGCCGGGGAGATCTGCTACGCGGGCACCCCCGACCACGTGCAGCACGAGTGGCTCTCGCGCCACGGCTGGCTCTCCCGGCCCTTCACCGTGACCTGGGACGCGGCGGTGGCGCTGCTCGACCGCGGCGTCCCCTTCGCGCTGGGCACCCGCGAGCTCACCACCGCCCACCTGCAGGCGGTCATCGGCTACGACGCGCGCCGCCGCACCCTGCTCCTGCGCGACCCCAACTTCCGCTGCGAGCGCGAGGTGGAGGCCGACGCCTTCTTCGATGCCTACCGCTCCTGCGGCCCGCGCGGGGTGGCGCTGGTCCCGCAGGACGAGGCGGCGCGGCTCGAGGGGCTGGACCTCCCGGAGACCGCCCTCCTCCAGGCCGAGCTGGGGATGCTGGAGGCGCTGCGCCGGCACGATCGTCCGGCCGCGGGCCGGGCCTTCGAGGCGCTGGCCGCGCTCGCGCCGGACCACCGCATCACGCACGGCGCGCGCCTCGAGCTGGCCGCCCACGACGGGGACGCGGCCGCGCGGCTGGCGGCGCTCGACCGCCTCGCCGCGCTCTTCCCCGACGAGCGCCGCTTCCCGCTGATGCGCGCCGGCTGCCTGCACGAGCTGGCCCGCGCCGAGGACCGGCTGCGCCACCTGCGCACCTTCGCCCTCTCGCGCGAGCACGGCTCGCCCTTCTTCTGGGAGCAGTACGCCGAGGAGCTGCGCGGCGACGCCCGCCAGCACCCGCTCGCCTGTCGGCTCCTGCGCCGGGCCATCGCCGCCGCCCCCGACTCGGCCATGGCCTACCACGTGCTGGGCGACCTGCTCTGGGGCCGGCGCGAGCTCGCCGAGGCGCTGGAGCTGTACCGCTTCGCCGCCTGCCTGGACGACAAGGACGAGCACCTGGCCTGGGGCTACTTCTTCGGCGCGCGCTCGCTGGGCCGGCCCGACGAGGGCCTGGAGTTCCTGGTCGCGCGCGCCCGGCGCCTGGGCCGGCAGGGCAGCCACGCGGCGCGCACCGCCTTCCAGGCCTGCGACGAGCTGGAGCGCACCGAGCGGGGCTTCGCGCTGTTGGAGGAGGCCCGGGCGCTGCGCCCGGACGACGGGGAGCTGCTGCTCTTCACCGCCCAGCAGCACGGCCGGGTGGGCCGGCTGGACCTCGCCGCGGAGCTGCTCGCCTCGGCGGGGCCGGGGGTCCCGCCCGCGGCCCGCCTGCGCACCGAGGCCTGGCTCGCCCGCGCCCGGGGCGACTCGGCCGCGGCGATGCGGCTGTGGGCCGAGGTGGCGGCGCTGGAGCCCCGCGCCCTGGACGCCCACCGCGAGCTGGCGCTGGACCTCGCCGACCGCGAGGGGATGCCCGCCGCCCGCGCCTTCCTCGAGCGCTGGGCGAAGGAGACGCCCTTCCACTTCGGGGTCTGGCAGATGCTGTGCGAGTGGATGCGCGGGGAGCCGGAGCAGGCCGAGGCGTGCCTGCGCCACCTGCTCGACGTCTCCCCGCACAGCGCCTGGACCTTGCGCGAGCTGGGCTGGAACCTCGCGCTCCGGCGCCGCTTCCCCGAGGCGCTCTCGGCCCTCGACTCGGCCCTGGCGCTCGAGCCGCACAGCTCCTTCGGGCACGCCGCGCGGGCGCGGGTCCTGCGCGAGCAGGGCGAGACCGCCCTTGCGCGGGAGGCCGCCCAGGCGGCCCTGCGCATCTGCGCGGACGAGGAGCTGGCGCTGGACGAGCTGCTCGCGCTCGCCCCGGACGGGGACGAGCGGCGCGCGGCGCTGGCCTTCACCCACTCCGAGCTGATGCGCCAGAACGTCTCCGGCGAGGGGCTGGAGGCCTTCCACGCGCGCGCCGAGGGCAAGCTGGAGCCCGCCGTCCTCCTCGCCCAGCTGAGGGCGCTGCACGAGCGCCACCCCGGCCTCTGGCAGTCCTGGGCGACGCTCCTGCGCCACCTCGCCACGCACTCGCGCGAGGAGGCGCGGGACCTCGCCCGCCGGGCCACCGAGCACTTCCCGCTGCTGCCCCGGGCCTGGGTCGAGCGGGCGCGGCTGGCGCACGCGCTGGGAGAGCCGCAGGAGGAGCGCACCGCGCTGGAGCGCGCCCGCGACCTCTCCCCGGGCTGGACCGAGCCGCTGCGGCTGCTCGCCGAGTGGCACGACACCCGCGGCGACCTTCCGGAGGCGCGGCGCATGCTGGAGCAGGCCATCGCCCGGGAGCCGCGCGAGGCGGTGAACCACGGGTTGCTGGCCGAGGTGCTCTGGCGCGCGGGCGAGCGGGAGCGGGCGCTCGCCGAGGTGGAGGCCGCCGCGCGGCTGGACCTGGACTATGGCTGGGCCTGGGGCAGGCTCGCGGAGTGGGCCGGGGAGCTGGGCCAGCCGGACCGCTGCGGCCGGGTGGCGCGCGAGGTGACCGCGGGGCGCGGGGACCTGCGCTCGTTCATGCTGCTGGCCCGCCGCCTCGGCCGTCCCGAGGACCTGCCCGAGCGGCTCGCGGCGCTGGACCGGGCGCTGGCGCTGGCGCCCAGGCTGGTGGAGGCGCACGCGCTGAAGTCCGAGCTGCTGGCCGAGGCCGGCCGCGTCGACGAGGCGCTGGCCGCCGCCCGCCCGGCCGCGTTCGAGGGCGCCGTCCCCGCGCGGCTCCAGGGCTGCGAGGCCTACGCGCTGGCCCGGCGGGGCGACCTCGCGGCGGCGGCGGCGCGGATGCGCGAGGTGGTCGCCGCCGAGCCGGAGCACTTCGAGGGCTGGGGCCACCTCGCCGACTGGTGCGAGGCGCTGCACGACGGCCCGGGGTACCTCGCCGCCGCCCGGCGCATGGCCGAGCTGCGGCCCAACCTCTACGTCTGCCACGGCTACCTCGGCCACGCGCTGCTGGTCGCCGGGGACCGCGCCGAGGCCAAGGAGCACCTGCGGAAGGCGCTGAGGATGGAGGGGGGCTACGTCTTCGCCGCGTCCTGGCTCTTCGACCTGGCGCTCGAGGACGGCGAGCTGGAGGAGGCCCGGCGGGTGCTGGAGCTGCTGCGCGGGCGCCTGGCCCCTCCGCTCCTGCTGCAGCGAGAGGTGGCCCTGACCGCGAAGACGCCCGTGCCCGGCTCCGGGCTCGCGGCACTCGAGCGGCTGGACGCGCTGCTCCTGGCCGCCGACGAGCCCGAGCCGGTCCAGCACGCGCTGCAGTCCCTCGCCGAGGCAGGGCTGGACGGCGAGTCCCACGCCCGCCTGCGCGCGGCGGTGCTGCGGCCAGCGACCCCCATGGTGTGCGGCCAGGTCTGGGCCGGGGTGGCGCTCGCAACCCTCGACGTTCCGACCGTGGCCCGCCACGTGGAGGAGGACCTGCTCCCGGCCGCGACCCCGGCGAGCCTGCGCGCGGTCGGCGACGTGCTGCAGAGGCTCGCCGACCACCGCCGGGGCTACCAGGTCCACCGGCTGGTGAAGCGGTGCACCGCAGGGCTGAAGCAGCACACCTACTGCTGGGGGTCGGTGGGCTACGCGCTCTTCCGGCTCGGCAGGCTGCGCGAGGTGGCGCAGTGGCTCGCGGACCACCGCGGGCGCGAGGGGCTGGCGGCGTGGATGCTCTACAACCTGCGTGGCGCGCTGCTGGCCCTGGGCCGCGCCCAGGAGGCCTTCGAGATCTCGCGCACGGCGCTGACGCTGCCCGCCGACGGCTCGGTCCCGTCGCACCGGCTCACGCTGGCGCTGGGCGAGGTGCTGGAGGGACACCGCGAGCCGGCCCGCGAGGCGCGCGCGCTGCCCCCGGGCGACCTGCCGCGGGACGGGCAGTTCCTCCAGGCGCTGGTGGGCGCGGCGCTCGCTGCCGAAGAACTGCCGCAGAGGCCCACCCTCGGCGATCTGGCCGGGGTCCGCGCGCTGCTCGGGGAGGCCGACACCCTCTGCCCGGTCTCCGAGCGGAGCGCGGATGACCACGCAGCGCTGGGGCTGGTGCTGCGGCGGCTCGCGGGACGGTCGCTGGCGCCGGGCGCGCGGATCTGGTGGTGGCTCGCGCGGACCCGATTCCAGCTCCAGCGGCTTCGGGGCGCCCTCGCGTCGATGAGGTGAGACGGGGCCAGTTCGACCGGGCCGTCCCAGACGCCTGGCGGCATCGGTGCTATGCCATGCCCGATGCTGACTCCAGACCATCCCACGCAGGCCACCGAGGTCCGCCGCTGCGCCAGGTGCGGCGCAGGGGCCCTGGTGTGCGTCCAGGCCTGGCAGCACCGGGTCGGCGGCCTCCAGACCGGTTCGTGGACGCTGGACTACGCGTGTCAGCGCTGTGGCGCGAAGGTCACGCTGCTGCCGCAGAGACAGATCCTGGTGGAGCGGCTGTTCGCGTACCTGATGTTACCCGCCATCTTCCCGAGCCTCTTCTTCTTCGCGAGCGCACGGCGGAAGGCGCGGGCCTGGAGCGACAACCCCGTGGTCGTTGGGGCCTCTGCCACGCCGCTGAACCCAGAGAAGCCGGCACGCACCTGCTCGGTGTGTCGCGGCCCCGCCCGCTGCACGGAGGTCGGGCGGCGACAGACCCGGTGGATCTCGCTGGGGACCCGATGCCTGTACACGTGCACCACCTGCGGGAGCTCCTTCACGGTCCACGACGACCGGGCCATCGCGTTCGCCTTCGTTGCGGCCGCGGTGCTCTCCGCCGCGGGGACCCTCGTCGTCCTGGTCCCGCCAGGGGCGAAGGTGGGCGCGGAGGCGAGCAACCGGTGGCTCGGGGTGTCTGCGCTGGTCGTGGCTGTGGCGGCCTGGACGGCCTTCGCCCGCCGGATCGGGTCGAGACGTGCGCATCCCACGGCGTAGGGCCTTGTCCGGTCGGAGCACCGCAGGCCGCCGGGCAGGCTCGATGAGACTCCTGCTTCCTCTGGTGGTGCTGGCGCTGGTGACCCCAGGCTGATCGCGGCCGCACTGCAGACCACCGACCATCCTCGAGATTGGCGGCGAGTGGGCCCTCGCCCGCGGCGCGGACGAGGCGTTTCCTGGTTCACGCGTCGAGGTGCAGTCCGCGCTCGCTGCGAGCGTGCTCTCGGACGGAATGCTGCGCTACCTGTGCCTGCTGGCGGCGCTGCTCAGTTCGCGCCCACCGCCGTTCATCGCTCAACGAGCCGGAGATGAGCCTGCACCCGGACCCGCAAGCTCACTCCCGAGCCGTCCCCTCGGTCGCAGCTGTGGGTGACCACCCGCGCCTCGACACTCGGCTCGGTCTGGAAGCAGACCGAGTTCCCACAACCTGGCCGCTGCGGGCACGATTCAGAAAACGTCCAATGGGAGGAGGAGGCATGTCGACCAAGAGGATGTTCGAGTTCGTGGAGGGCAGCTCCAGCAAGTTCTGGGAGGTCTGGGTCGAGGGCTCGGTGGTGCACACCCACTACGGGCGGATCGGCGCGTCGGGGCAGACCACCATCAAGGACGAGGGCTCGCCCGAGAAGGCGACCAGGCTCCACGACAAGCTCGTCGCCGAGAAGACCAAGAAGGGCTACCGCGAGGTCGGCGCGTCGGGAGCGACCCCGGCAGCGACGGAGGTGAGCGACCCGGGGCCGGACAAGCCGGCAAAGGCCAGGCCGGCAAAGGCCAAGTCGGAGAAGGCCACCTCCGCGAAGGGCAAGGAGGCGGGGAAGCTGCCGGCGGCGCTGAAGGTCCCGGTGTACGCCGATGTGCTCGCCGCCTCGGCCGAGCTCATCGTCGCCGGCTCTACCTCGGCGGGCGAGCTCGCGGCGTGGTCGGCCGCGGGTGGGGTCGTGAAGATCGCCAACTCCTTCCAGGAGGGACTCGAGTGGCGGACCGGTCCGGCGCAGGGCGGCCTCGCGGTCCTTCCGGGGGGCCGCTTCCTGATGGCCGCGGGGAAGAACCTCCACCCCGATGGCCGGGAGCTCCCTTCGTGCGTCGGGGTCTTCGGGCTCGACGGCGCGCTGGTCGGCAAGCCGGTGAGCGAGGAGGGGCGCGAGTACGACGCCTCGGCGTCGAGCCCTGCCGGCGACCTGGTCGCGGTGGCCTCCGCCAAGGACGGCAAGGGCCGGCTCTCGCTGTGGCGGACGGACGACCTCGTCTCGGGTGGCAGGCCGCTGCGCGACGTCGAGGGGCCGTTCCTGTCCTCCCTGGCGTTCACCCCGGACGGCAAGACCCTGGTCTGGCTCAGCCAGAACAAGCTCTGCATCCTCCCCGTGGCCGGGGGCCCGGTGCGGGAACTCGCCGTCGAGCTGGAGGTCGAGACGGGACTCGTCACCAGCGTCGCGGACGACGGCACGGTGTGCGTGAGCGACAGCAAGCGCGCCTCGGTCGTCTCGCTCGAGGGCAAGAAGCTCCTCGGCTTCGAGTCGCCGAACGGCGGCCCGGTGGGGACCGTCGTCGAGCACGCCCTGATCACCCCTGACGGTACGCTCGTGGCCGCGGCAGGGGACATCGCCAAGCACTACGCGAGGGACTGGGCGCAGCGGGCGACGTTCCCGGACCCGGAGATGGCCCGCGGCTTCGTGGCCCTGTTCGACCGCCAGGGCAAGCTGCTCCACTGGGTTCCCCGCGCCAAGAAGCTGCCGGTCCGTGCGCTCGCGCTCGCGCCGGGGCGGGCCGTGGTGGTCGGGCAGGACAGCTTTGCCGAGCTGGTTCCCTGGCCAGGCTGAGCTGCCCACAACTCGCGTACGCTTACCCACCTCTCCCCCGATGCCCACCACGCCCGCCAGCTACTCCTTCCGCCTGGATGCCTACGCCTTCGCCGCCGACGCCACTGGCTGCTTCATGAACGGAGTGAAGAACGAGCCCGGGGCGGTGCAACGGCTCGACTTCTCCACCGGCAAGCTCTGCCGGGTTCCTGCCCCCGCAGGCATCACGCTCATGCCGCCCTTCGGCATCCTGCGTCCCGGCGTCCTGCTGGCCGCGAGGGTTACCGACGAGAGGGCCGCCCTGGTCGCCCTCGACGGCGCCACGGGCGAGGAGTTGGTCCGCTTCCCGGATTGCGATACGAGCAAGGGCCGCGTGGATGCGCTGGCGGCGAGCGCCGACGGCACCGTGGTCGGCGTGCTGATGGGCAGGGACGAGCCGCGCGATGCGTGGCTCGAGCTGTTCGACGCGCAGAGCGGCAAGCGACTGGATCGCATCGCCGACGCGCGGGCCTTCGCCTTCGTGGGCGACGACGTCGTCTGGTTCGGCTGGGGCGTCCTGTGCCGCCGGCCCATCCGCGGCAAGAAGGTCACCCGGTTCGAGACCGACTCCTCGAACTTCAACGAGCGTGAGCTGGGGGCGATGCGCGAGCAGGGGGGCAAGGTGCTCTCGTGCGCGCCCCGCTCCTCCTCCGGCGTCTTCGACCCCACCACCGGCAGGGAGTTGCTCAATGTGCACTTCGGCCTCGGCTGGGCGGGGGACGACGCCGTGGTCGCCGCCGGGAAGGACGGGGCCCTCGAGCTGGTCAACCTCTCCGGGAAGGTCGTGCGCCGGTTCTTCCGGCCGCGCAAGAACCATCCCGACCACTGCTTCGGCAACGGCGACTGGGTGGGGCTGAAGGCAGGCGCCTTCCTGGAGATCTACCGCGTCACCGAGGGGACGCCGCAGCGGGCGGCGGCGCCTGCCCGCAAGCAGCCGGCTGCGCGCGCGCCGGTCAAGTCGGTGGTCCCGGCCAAGGCGGCGCTGGCGGCGGCCGAGACGTACTTCAAGCACCCCACCGACGAAGCCCTGAGCGTCTGGGCCGATCTCCTGACCGAGCACGGAGACCCGCGCGGCGAGTTCATCAACCTGAGCCTGCGTCCGGACCGGACCGACGAGCAGGAGCAGGCGCTCTGGAAGCTGATCAAGAAGCAGGGCGGCAAGCTCGTGGGCCCCGCACGCGAGTACGTCCGCGAGTGGAACTTCGGCCCCAAGGGCCTGGTCTCCCACGTGACCTGCGAGGCGCCGCGCTTCGTCGAGGGGTTCGAGGAGATCGCCCGGCTCAACCCGGAGCTCGGCGTCTCCCTCACCTCGCTGCGCAAGCAGACCGCCCCCACGGTGGCGGCGCTGGCCCGCCTGCCCCTCGAGCGCCTCGACTTCCTCTCCCTGGAGAGCAACGCGCTCTCGGACAAGTCGATGAAGGTGCTGGCGCCGGCGCTCGCCAAGGTCCGGCGGCTCAGCCTCGCCTACAACGACTTCGGTCCCGACGGCCTGCTCGCGCTGCTCTCGCGGGCCAGGCGGTTCGAGTACCTCTGCGTCGACGCGCGCCACCTCGACACGCTCCTCGCCCGCCCGCTGGCCGCAGGGAAGCTGAACCTCAAGGGCGCCCGGCGCGAGGACCTCGCGAGGGCGAGGAAGAAGTGGGGCAAGGCGATCGTGGAGGGGCACGCCTACGATGCCGCCAGCCTGGCCGAGCTGGAGTAGGTCGGAGGCTAGAAAGTCACGGAACCCCCGAATGGGAAGGCCTGGCACTCAATGCCCAGTCCTCTTCTTCTGAAATCTACAATGAACTCATATGGTTATAGATAACATCCCAGAATAACAGGGAATTCCGAGGTCGGAGACCGCGCGAGTAGGTCGTTGATGAATTTGTATTAATAATAACGGGCTCTTGAAGTGGTGCCGGGAAGGCCCTCCAGGGCTCCTGGGCAGCTCCAGGGACGCTTCCAGCGATCTCAGGCCTATTACAATAGCGCCCCCCTCCCCAGGTCCTCAGGGTGAGGCTTCCAGGCACCTTCCAGGCCGTTTTCGCTGGTCTGGCGGTCGGAAAACGGCTGGCGAACGGGCCTTCGGCAGCGGACCCCACAAGCGAGCAGGGCTGCCCCATCGCCCGTTTGGAGTCGCCGGGCACAGTCATCGAACCTGGCACTTTCGTGCCCCGACGGGCCAAAGCGTGACAGCGGGTCGGCGACTGGGGCCGGGTTGTCAACGCTACAGCGCCTACGTCTCGCCGAACGGACGTTCAGACAGACTCAGTCAGAAGTCCGCCGGGGTCGCGGCGAGACACTTCACGCCTCCGAACTGGCTGAAGTGCGCGCCCTGACCCAGGGCGCGCAGCGCAGCGTCCTCGTCCACCACCTCGGTGCCGCAGAGGAGCTTTGCCCCGCGCGCGAAGAGGAGCGGGGAGAGCGGCGTCGTGGGGCCCAGCACCACCACCTGGGCCTGCGGCGGGCACAGCGCCAGCAGCGCCTCGCAGGTGTGGTTGACGAGCGAGCTGCCGGTGATCCCCACCACCTCCGCCCTGGGGATGAGCTCCGCCGCCGCCTCTGCCGGGTACTCGTCCGCGAGCGGCTCCTGCTCCAGCACCCACAGCTCCGCCGCGGAGCGCCGCAGGCGCGGGACGAAGGGGAAGTGCCCGACCAGGGCTACCCGCCGGCCGCGACTCACCTCCACCAGGTGCTCGCCCGCGTTGACCTCCCGGGACTGAGGCGGTGGGGGGAGCAGCGAGTTGAGCGCGGCGAAGCCGATGGCGCGCTCCACCGGTGCGTCGGAGAGGGCCCAGCCCGCGAGCTCCCGGGCGCTGTGCCGCTCGAGCTCGCCGCAGTCCCGCACCAGGGGCTGGGCGTACGGAGCGCAGCCCAGGAGCGTGGCGGCGATGCCGCAGCGACGGCTGCACACCGCGGTCATGAAGGCCCCCACCAGCACCCGGCGGACCGGCGCATCGCCGGTGAGGGAGTCGAGGAGCTGGTGCACCAGGGAGGTCGCGGTCATGGAGCGCTCGGGTCCAAAGGAGGGGAGAGTCTGCCGGGCCTCGGGAACGCTGTCACGTTGTCTTGACTGAATGACAATCATTCTTGGTTGTCCGGGAGGGACCCCCTACGGTGTGGTCCCCGGTGCAGCTCGCGTCGGCGTCGGCGGGGGCGATGCGATGGGAAGAGGCCCTGGGATACGCCGCCTCGCTGCTGGTGGCGGCCTCGTTGGCGATGAGCAACGCGAAGAGGCGCTGGGTGAACCTCGCCGAGAGCTTCCGGGCCAACGCGGAGCAGGGCGGGTTCGTCCGGGAGACCGACGGATGAGGCGCACTTTGCACCTCGTGGCATCGATGTCCCTGCTCCTGGCCTGCAGGGCTCCCCTCGACCCGGGGCCGGCCGATGCCGGGCCCCACTTCTTCTTCGCGCAGAGCAGATCACCGACACCCACGTCGGCCACGACGGCCAGGGGCGCACGCAGCGGGTGGTGGCGGCCCTGGCCGCGCCCCCCCTCCCTCTGGCCTGCGTGGTCCACACCGGCGACCTGGCGGAGCGCGGGGACACGCAGGACCTGGCCCGCGCCGAGCTCTCGAAGCTCCAGCTCCCGCTCCACGTCCTGCCGGGCAACCACGACATGATGGAGGCCGACAGCGCGGAGGGCTTCGTGCGCCGCTGGGGCGCCCTCTCCAGCAGCGCCGAGTACCAGGGCGTGGCCTTCCTGATGGTCTACGACCACCCGACCCGGGACTACGACCCGCTGGCGTGGCTGGAGCAGGCGCTCGTCCAGGCGGGCGACAAGCCAGTCATCCTCTTCCACCACGAGCCTCCGGTGGAGACTTCTACGAGAACGCGCTGCACCCGGGCTGGGCCGCCGACCGGCGGGAGCGCTGGACGGCGCTCCTCGAGGCCCACCACGTCCTCGCCACCGTCGCCGGTCACTTCCACCGCGACGAGTTCCACTACCTGGGCCGCGTGCCCCTCCTGGTCTCGGCTCCCGGTGTCGGGCCGCTTCGGCCGCCAAGCGTCCTTCCGGATCTACGAGTACGACTCCGGGCGCCTGACCTACCGGACCTGGTACCTCGAGCCCGAGTAGAGCAGGCATCCCGCGAGGCAGGGCTAGCAGCCTCGCGCCGTTCCCTGCCTCCGTCTCGGCCACAGCGCGACCGCCCACAGCACCATCGCGCCGGGCAGCGGACGTCCAGTGGTCGAGCACCCGCACCCCGTGTCGTCGACCTTCGCTGACCCGGCATCCGCACCAGGGCTCCCCGCGTCGGCGAGCGGCTGGGCGGCGTCGGGACCAGGCAGGCCGGCATCGATCCCGACGTGCACGCAGGTGCCCGCCTCGCAGATTCCGTCGGTCTCGCACACGGCGCCTTCGGGACGCGGCACGTCGAGCGGGCACATCGGGTCAGTGCCGCTGCACTGCTCGGCCTCGTCGCAGGGACCTTCGGCGGACCGGCAGATCGTCCCAGCCTGCTCCAGCTCGTCCGCGGGGCAGGTCTTCTCCTGACCGGTGCAGCGCTCCGCGACATCGCACGGGCCTGCCGCCTCCCGGCAGAGAGTGCCCATGGACGCTGGGACGTCCTCGGGGCAACTCGCTGCCTGGCCGCTGCACACCTCGGCCGCGTCGCAGGCGCCGTCCGCGGCACGGCACTCGACGCCCATCGTCTCGAAGCGGTCCTCGGGGCAGAGGTAGACCACGCCGTCGCAATGCTCCTCGCGGTCGCAGGGGCCCGCGACGGTGCGGCACACCACGTCGTGGGACTGGACCCGATCGACTGGACAGCCCGGCCCTTGACCGCTGCAGCTCTCGGCGAGGTCGCACGGCCCGCGCGAGGGCCGACACTCGTGGGCCTCGGGCTGGTAGCCGTTCTCCGGGCAGGCGGCCGAGTCCCCGGTGCAGCTCTCGGCGACGTCGCAGAGGCCGGCGGCCGCGCGGCACTCGGTTCCGGCAGTCGCAAGCACATCGGCCGGACACGCGAGCGCGGTCCCGTCGCAGCGCTCGGCCACGTCGCACTTCCCGGTGGCGGCACGGCAGACCGTCTGCGCGCGCACCGGCCCGCACACCCCGTCGACGGCTGCACCTGCCGAAACGCTGCAGGCCCGGCAGTCGGTGGGGTCGCTGCTTCCGCAGGCCTCGTTGCAGCAGACCCCGTCGGAGCAGTGCAGGCCCACGCAGTCCCAGTCGGAGCTGCAGGTGGTGCCCTGGCCGGTCGCTCCCTCGGTGTAGGCGACCAGCGAGTTGCCCTGCGTCACCACCAGCAGGTTCTCGGCGGCGAGGAGCGGGTGGTAGCCCCCCGCCCACCAGCGGTGCACGCCGTCGGGGTCGATGGCGGCGAGCCCCTGGGTGCCGCTGCAGTAGACCGTCCCGCGGCCGTCGACGACGGGGGACTGGTCCTCCTGGTAGCCGATGGAGACGGACGAGAACTTGTAGCAGGCCTCGCTGCGCCACTTCTGCTGGCCCTGGGGGTCGAGCGCGACGAGGCCGAACGGGACGGTGGGGCCCTGTAGGCCGAAGTAGATCGTCCCGTCGGCGCCGAGCGCGGGGCTGCCGTTCGCGAGCCGGGTGGGGCTGGTGAAGCGCCAGCGCTCGAGCCCGTCTGGGCCCACCGCGAACACCCCATTTCCGGCGATGTGTACGTAGTACGCGGTGCCGTCGTCGCCCAGGGCCACGCTGGAGTTGTCAGTGGTCGCCACGCCCTGCCGGTGCTCCTGCCGACGCAGGCCGGTGGGGGTGAGCGTGAACAGGCCGAAGGGGTCGTGGACGCGCAGCATCCCGGCGGCGTCGATGGCCGGGGCCGAGGACTGCGAGGAGCCGGTGAGCGAGGTGTACCAGAGCGGGTTGCCCAGCTGGTCCAGCGCCCAGACACGGGTGTCGCCTCCGCCAAAGAGCACCGTCCCGTCCGGCGCGAGGATGGGCGGCGGCTTGAACCAGGTGGTGTAGACCGCGGAGCCGCCGTTGACCTCGAAGACCCACCGCGAGGTCCCGGTGGGCCCGAAGGCCTGCAGCTTCTCCACGTCCGCGATGCCGCTGCCGCCGTTGACGTGGACGAAGACGCTGCCGTCGCGGGCCACGACCGGAGCGGTGTTGCTGGGCGGGCCCACCAGCGGGACGTGCCACTTCTCGGTGCCGTCCGGGTTCACCGCCCACAGCGAGAAGGTCGTCGACTTCTGGGTGCCGGTGGTCACGTAGATCGTCCCGTCGCCGCCGAGGACCGGCAGGCCGGGCGTGGCGTCGAGCGCGAGCGTCCACGCCTGCACCGGCTTGCGCGGGCCCGTCAGCGGCGTGCGCCCGGTGTGACGCAGGTTCCCGCGGTGGGTCGGCCAGGTCGAGTCGGCGAGGCCGTTGGCGGTGCCCTGGCCCTGTCCGAAGAGCGGGACGAGGACGGGGGGACCCGCCGGAGAGGGCACCCGGAGCCAGGCGTCCTTGCGCCAGGGAGCGGTGGGCGAGAACCCCACGGTCACGGTGCAGCTCACCCCGGCGGCGAGTGGAGTCGCCGAGCAACCGTCCGCCGAGAGCGAGAACTGGCCCGGCTGCGCGCCCGCGAGCGTCAGCGCCCCCGGCGTCACCGGCTGGCTCGTGGTGTTGCGCAAGGTGAGCGTCATCGACGCGCTGCTGCCCACCGCGACGGTTCCGAAGTCCGCCGTCGCCGGGGTGGCCTGGAGCGCCGCCGAGAGCTGGGCGTCGAGCTTCACCACGAAGCCGTCGCCCTGACCCCGCATCGCCGGCTGGAAGGCGCCCGCGCTCATGGGGAGGTCGGTCGAGCGCGTGGTCCCGCCGACGAGCACGCCGTCGCTGGTGAGCGCCAGGGCCGAGACCTCGTCCTGCGCGGCGCCTCCGAGGTAGGTCAGCGCGGTGAGCTGGCGCAGGTCCGGGTCCAGCCGGCCGATCAGCAGGTCGAGGTCTCCAGGAGGCTCGGTGGTGAAGGCGCTGGGCGGCGTCGCGTGCCAGCGGCGGGTGACGCCCGCGAAGAAGACCTCCTGGGAGGGTCCCAGGACCATCGCGCTGGCGGCCGGCAGGTAGGTCGCGCGCTGGAGGGTGGTGAGGCCGTGATCGAAGCGGGCGATCACCGTGGCGGGACTCGAGGGCTGGACCCGGAAGGCGGCGTCGGCAGGGACCGGGAAGTCGTCCTGCTCGGTCTCCATCGAAACCCAGACATGGGAGGCGTCGGCGGCGAGGGCGGTCACGAGGTCGTAGTTGCTCGAGCCCAGGTGCGTCGAGACCAGGACCTGCGCGAGGCTGGCGTCGAAGCGCGTGACGAAGGCGCCCGCGCCCCTCGGCTGGAACGTCCCAGGCGTCAGCGGGAACTCGTGCTGCGTGGAGGTGGAGGAGTACGTGGTCCGACCGGCGATGAGCACCTCCTCTCCAGCGTCACCAGCGAGGTGGCGGTCTCCTCGGCAGAGGTGGAGAGATAGGTCGAGGCCACCAGCGACTGCAGCCCGGCGTCGAGCTTGGTGACGAAGATCTCCGAGAGGCCGCGAGCCGTGGTGAGGAACGCGCCCGTGGTGGTCGGGAAGTCGGTGGAGCGGGTGGAGCCGGTGAGCGCGACCAACCCGGAGGCGGTTGCCGCCAGGGCGTACACGCTGTCGGTCGTATTGCCGCACAGGTAGGTCGAGGCCTGCAGGGTTCCCAGCAGCGGGTCGAGCCGGCTGACGAAGCCGTCGGAGTCGCTGCCCGAGTTGCACGCGGTGCGGCGCAGCGCCGAGGGGGTGGTGGGGAAGTCCGAGGAGAAGGTGTAGCCCGCGAGGTAGACGCTGCCGTTGGCCAGGGCGAGCCTGCGCCCGGTCT
>CAZAIE010000042.1:0-16119 GCA_964485035.1 uncultured Myxococcaceae bacterium
GTAGAAGCCGTCCAGCGTGGTGCGGGTCACCGCCTCCCAGTCGCCCCGCTCCATGGCCGGGAAGGCGTTGTCCTTGGCCAGCCCGGCGTTGTTCACCAGGATGCCGATGGGCTTCGCCTCGTCCTCGGCCAGCAGGCGCGCCATCGCGGCCGCGGCCTCGTCGGCGTGCCCCACGTCGAAGCGGCAGAGCTCGGCGCTGCCGCCCGCCGCCTCGATGCGCTCCTTCAGCGCCTGCGCGGCGACCTCGTTGGCCTTGTAGTTGACGATCACCGGGTGGCCGGCCCTGGCCAGCGCCTCCGCGATGGCGGCGCCGATGCCGCGGCTTGCGCCGGTGACGAGTGCGCGGGGCTTCATGGGTTCGGGACCTCCTCGTCCGCACTGCGGAAGACGTTGATGACCGCGGAGGCGACGGTGCGGCCGCCGCGCGCCACGGTGCAGCGGAAGCTGCCCAGCGTGTCCTCGCCGAAGAGGTGCTCGGCCACCAGCGTCAGCTCGTCGCCGACGTCGAAGTGGTCCACCTCGAGCGACAGCTCGCGGGTGCCCAGCAAGAAGCCGATGCGGATGGGCTCGCCGCGCTCGCGGCTCTTGTTGCCCACGTAGGCGCCGATGGCCTGGGCCATGTACTCGATGCAGACCAGCCCGGGGACCCTGCCGTCCTCGACGAACATCGAGTCGGGCCGCAGCGTGAGCCGGCACACCGCGCGCTTGTCGCTGACCTCGGTGACCTCGTCCACCAGCACCATCGGCGCGGTGTGCGGCAGCAGCTCGGCGGGGGTGGGCAGCACGGGCATCGCTAGACCGCCTCGACGTCCACCAGCCAGTCCTGCTCGCCGGTGAGGCTCAGCGGCACCGTCCCCCACCGGCCGCCCAGCACCGCGTCGGCGAGCACCAGGGCTGCGACGCAGGGGTGCGAACGGAAGGCCGGGGGGACCTCGCAGGGCTGCGAACCCGCACGCAGGTTCGAGAGCCGCGCCTTCGCTCCGGGACCGGGCTCGGTGCCCAGGTGGAGCGCGACCGCCAGGGTGGGGAAGGCGACCTCGGGGGCGAAGGGAGGCGGCGGCGGCTCGTCGGCGGCGACCAGCACCACCCCGCCGCCGCGCTCGGAGAGCAGCGCCAGCGCCTCGATCATCCCCACCGCCACGCTGCGCGGACCGCCCGCCAGCGAGGTGGAGAAGCCGTGGTTCACCGCGGCGATGGAGGCGTAGCCGGCGGGGGTGTTGTGGACGCTGTTGTTGAAGCGCGTCGGCGAGGGCAGGCCCTCGGCCTCGGTCGCCATCTGCGCCAGCATCTCGATGGTGGTGACGATCTCGCCGTAGGCGGAGGTCCAGACGCTCGGCACCCTGGCCGGGTCTGCTCCCGCGGCGCGGACCGCCTCGGCGAAGGCGTCGGTGGCGGCGCGGGTGACCTGGCTCGCCCTGCGCCTCAGCCCCGGCGCCATCATTCCTCCCGGTGGCGCCTTCGCAGTCGGGTCCTCCTGCCGGGACGCCCACGCTGCTGCATTGGGGTAGCCGGGGGCCCACAGCCCAATGCCGGTCACGAACACGGGCTTCATCGCGCGGCTCCGAAGAGGACGCTGACGTTGTTGCCGCCGAAGGCGAAGGAGTTGGAGAGCACCGTCTGGAGTCGTAGCTCCTGGCGCGCGAGCACGACGTTGATCTGGACGGCGGGGTCCAGCGGCTCGGCGCCGAGGTTCCCCGGGATCCAGCCCTGCTCCAGCGCCACGACCGAGAAGACCGCCTCCGTCGCGCCGGCGGCTCCGAGCATGTGCCCGGTGTAGCCCTTGGTGGAGACCACCGGGACCTTGGGGCCCAGCAGCCGGGCGATCGCCTTGCTCTCCGCCGCGTCGTTGAGCGGGGTGGCAGTGCCGTGGGCGTTCACGTGACTGACCTCGGAGGGCGAGAGGCCCGCCTGGGCCAGCGCGCCCGCCATCGCCGCCTCCGCCCCGAGGCCCTCGGGGTGCGGGTGGCTCATGTGGTGCGCGTCGCAGCTCTCGCCGACGCCGAGCAGCAGCGCCCGCGCCTCGCCCTGCCGCTCCAGCAGCAGGAAGGCCGCGCCCTCGCCGATGGTGGTCCCGTCGCGCTCGGCGCAGAACGGTCGGCACGGCCGGGAGGAGAGGACCTCCAGCGAGTGGAAGCCGCGCAGCGTGGTCTGGCAGAGGCTGTCCGCGCCGCCCACCAGCACCGCGTCCGCGAGGCCGGCGTCGAGCAGCCGGCGACCGGCCGAGAGCACCTTGCCGCTGGACGAGCACGCCGTGGAGACGATGTAGCCCGGGCCTTCCAGCCCGAAGCGCAGCTTCGCCAGCTCCACCAGTCCGTGGAAGGCGTGCTGGCGCTCGAAGTCGAACGAGGCGGGCAGGGCGCCCGTGCGACGGTGGGCCTCGAACGCCAGCTCCGTCTCCCGGATGCCGCCGGTGCTCGTACCCAGGATCACCGCGATGCGGGCGCGGCCCCAGCGGGAGGTCGCGGCCGAGACGGCGGGCGCCAGCTCGTCGAGGGTCCGCAGGGAGAGGCGCGCGAGGCGGCTGTCGTACCGGGACCAGGAGGCTGGGATGGCCGGGAGATCCCCGGGGACCTCGCCGCACGCCGTCTCGAAGGGCAGCTCCCACCGGCACCGCACGAGCCCGGACCTTCCCTGGCTCAACGCGGCGAGCACCTCCGCCGTCGTGGCTCCGAGCGCATTGCTCAGCGCATAGGCGGTCACGGGACAGGGGGCCGTCGGCCTGGGGGCGTTCATAGGGGGCGAAGCCATAGCACCGCGGGCCTGCGAGCGTCAACGTCCTGGAACCAAATGAACTGGGAATACGGCAGCTTAACTCGGTCGAATACCCGGGCCGCGAGGCGCGTCCGAAACCCCGTCGCGAGTCTTGAATCCCACGACCGGAAGGTTTCGGGAACGAGGTCGAGGCAGGGCCGCCCAGGTGTCTCGGCCCAGAATGACGGTTGAGGACGCCAGCGGCCGGATGCTATGGTCCGCCGCGTTGCCGGGATGAGGGGAGATGTAGGAGAAAGTGGCGGCGGGTCGCGGAGGACGCATCCGGCCAACGACAACGACGACGGAGCAGGCGCCGGCCGCTGCGCCATCGGGAGCTCCGCCCAAGCCCATCGGGACGTCTGAGACGCATGGAAGAGCTCGAGCTAGAAATCAAGCAGCTGATCATCGACAGCCTCCGGTTGGAGAACGTCAAGGCCCAGGACATCGACAGCGAGAAGCCGCTGTTCGTGGAGGGGCTCGGACTGGACTCCATCGACGCCCTGGAGCTGGCCATGGCCATCCGCAAGAAGTACGGCGTGAAGACCCAGGCCGACGACGCCCAGAACGCGAAGATCTTCGCGAGCGTGAAGTCTCTGGCGGCGTACGTCGCCCAGCACCGGCAGCAGGCGTAGAGGAGCACCAGATGACGACGATGACCAAGGACCAGGTCTACGAGAAGGTCACCTCGATGATGGCCGAGATGTTCGACCTCGACCGCGCGAAGATCACGCCCGAGTCGAAGTTCGAGGACCTCGACCTCACCAGCATCGACGCCATCGACCTCGTGGTGGAGCTGCAGCAGCTCACCGGCAAGAAGGTGAACGAGGACGGGCTGAAGAAGGTGCGCACCGTGGGGGACATCGTCGCCCTGGTCGAGGAGCACCTGAAGAACGCTCCCAGCGCCTAGCTTTCGCCGTGGCGGACGGCCCCGACCGGCCGTCCCCGCGAAGTCGATGACCGATCCCTACCTGCTCGTGCCCCATCCGCCGGAGGCCTGCGTCGCCTTCGGCCCCGACCGCTGTGCGCGCGACCTGCTCAGCGACGTCGCCGCGGTGCGACGCGCGCTCCCCCCCGCGGCGCCGGGGAGCGAGCTGCTCGTCATCTGCCTGGACCGCTACCACTTCGCGGTCGGGCTGCTCGCTGCCTGGCAGGCAGGCCACGCCGTCGCGCTGCCTCCCAACGGCCAGCCCGAGACCATCCACGCGCTTGCGCACCGGCCAGGAGTCCTGCTGCTGCTCCACGACGTGGACGGCGGCGAGGGGCTCGACCTGCGTCCGCTCCTCGGGAAGGGCGGACCAGTCGAGGCGCTCGCGCCCATCGACCCTGCGCGCCGGGTGGCCACGCTGTACACCTCCGGGAGCACGGGCGAACACCAACCCTGCCCCAAGGTCGCCTCGCAGCTGCTCGGAGAGGCGCTCTCGCACGTGGGGACCTTCGGGCTCGGCCCGGGGATGCGCGTCCTCTCCACCGTTCCCTCCCACCACATCTACGGGCTGCTCTACTCGGTGCTCGTCCCGCTGCTGGGCGGTGGATGCTTCTTGCGCACCACGCCCTTCCACGCCGAGACCATCGAGGCCCAGCTCGAGGAGCAGCGCATCGACGTGCTGGTGAGCGTCCCCGCGCACTACCGCGGGCTCGAGGTCCTGACCGGGCTGAGACTCCCCAAGCGCGCCTTCTCTTCCGGCGCCCCGCTCCCGGAGACCACGGCCCGGATGCTGCGCGAGCGCTTCGGCCTCCGCGTCATCGAGGTCTTCGGCTCCTCCGAGACGGGCGGCATCGCCTGGCGCGACGACCCTGCGGCCGACTGGACGCCCTTCGCTGGAGTCGTGATCGCGGCGGGGCCAGAAGGCCAGCTGCTGCTGGAGTCCCCCTTCGTCCACCCTGACGCGGCGAGGCCGCTGCCCTGCAGCGATCGCGTGGCGCTGCTCGAGACCGGGGGCTTCCGGCTCATGGGGCGCCTGGACGGCGTGGTGAAGGTCGCGGGGAAGCGCGTCGCGCTGGCCGAGGTCGAGGGTCGCCTCCTCGCACTCCCGGGCGTCCGCGATGTCGCCGCGGTCACCGCCGACGTCGAGGGCGCACGCGGCCAGGAGATATGGGTCGCGGTGGCCACCGATCGCTGGACGCCCGCAGCCCTGCGGACGCACCTGCTCAAGTGGTTCGACCCCGTGGCGCTGCCCCGTCGCATCAAGGTGCTGGCCGGCCTCCCCCGCGAGGAGAACGGGAAGATCACCCGGCGGCGCCTGCGGGCGCTGTTCGAAGATCCCGATCGTGGGAGCCGTCCTTCCGTGAAGGTGCTCGAGCCGGTGCGCGAGGAGCGGGCCTCGGAGGGTGGGGCGGAAGTCGCGACCCTGGAGTTCGAGGTGCGCGAGGACCTGCTCTACTTCCGCGGCCACTTCGACGGCATGGCCATCCTCCCGGGGGTGGTCCAGCTGCACGGGCTCGTCCTGCGACAGGCGAAGAGAATGTGGCCCGACCTGGGCGGGGTGCGGAAGATCCGCAAGCTCCAGTTCAAGAAGATCATCCAGCCGCGGCAGGTGGTGCACCTGAGGCTGACCCGACCGGCCGGCGCGGCTCGCGTCGACTTCGAGCTCTCCCGCGAGGGCCAGCCCTGCTCGTGCGGGACGCTGCTCTTCGAAGGGGACGTGACCGGCTGACGTCGTTGGCAAGCTGCGGGCGTGTTGGTAGGGTCGCCCCTTTTTTGGACCTGCGAATGACCTTCCGTCCCTGCGGGCTGGTGCCCACCTACGACAACCCGGCGACGATCCGCAAGGTCGTCAACCGCATCCACGCCTTCATCCCTGACGTGGTGGTCATCGACGACGGCAGCGGCGAGGAGGCGCGCCGGGAGATCGAGGCGCTCGGCCGCGAGGGCTTGGCCCACGTGCACCACCGCGCGCAGAACGGCGGCAAGGGCGCGGCGGTGAAGACCGGCTTCGAGGTGGCCTCGAAGCTGGGGTTCACGCACGCCGTGCAGGTGGATGCCGACGGGCAGCACGCCATCGAGGACATCCCCCGCTTCCTGGAGGAGGCGCAGAAACAGCCCAACGCCCTGGTCCTGGCCGCCCCCGTCTTCGACGCCACCGCCCCCAAGAGCCGGCTCCGCGCCCGGCAGATCACCTGCTTCTGGACCAACCTCGAGACCGGCGGGAAGGTCATCGAGGACCCGATGTGCGGCTTCCGGGTCTACCCCGTCGAGTGGGCGCTGAAGGCCGGCGCCACCGGCGACCGGATGGACTTCGACCCCGAGATCGCCGTGCGGCTGGTGTGGATGGGCCTGCCGGTCGTCAACCTGCCCACCAAGGTGCACTACGTGACCAAGGAGGAGGGCGGGGTCTCCCACTTCGAGATGTTCTGGGACAACGTGCGCATCAGCTGGATGCACACCCGCATGGTCTGGCGGGCGATCCTGCGGGTGTTCGGTGCGGGGCCGAGGAAGCTGCTCCCGCCATGACCACTGCGTGGATGAGCACGGCGGAGGCCGGGGCCTCCTGGGGCATCCGGTTCGTGGTGTTCCTCTGCACTGCCTTCGGCCGTGGGGCCGCCCGGGTCTTCCTGCGCGTGCTCGCGTTCTACTACGTGCTCTTCTCCGCCCGGGCCCGCCGCGCGTCGCGCCTCTACTTCGAGCGGCTGCACCCGGGCGAGCCGGTGGGGTTCTGGCGCATCTACCGCCACGTCCTCACCTTCGCGAAGGTGACGCTGGACCGCGTCTTCTTCGCCAAGGGCCGCACCGACCTCTTCGAGGTGACCTTCACCGGCGAGGAGCACATGCGCCGGCTCAGGGACGAGAAAAAGGGCGCCGTCTTCCTGCTCGCGCACCTGGGCTCGTTCGACTCCGGCCGCGCCTTCTCCGAGGACCGCGACTTCAAGATCAACATCGTGGGCTACTTCCGCAACGCCCGCATGATCAACGAGACGCTCGAGCGCCTGAACCCCAAGCTCAACCTCCGGCTCATCGACCTCACCCCGGACTCCGTGGACTTCGTCTTCAAGGTGGAGGACCGCCTCGCCGCCGGTGAGATCGTCGCGACCATGGGCGACCGCGTGGGCAAGGACGGCAAGAGCGCGGTGGCCAACTTCCTGGGCGCGCCCGCCCGGTTCCCCACGGGGACCTACCAGCTCGCCGCGGTCCTGGGCTGCCCTGTCTATCTCGCCTTCGGGCTCTACTCCGAGCCCAACCGCTACGACCTCCACTGCGAGCTGTTCGCAGAGAAGATCGTCCTCCCCCGGAAGGGCCGGGAGGAGGCCCTCGCGGCACTCGTGCAGCGCTATGCGGCGCGGCTCGAGGAATACTGCCGGCGGGCCGAGAACAACTGGTTCAACTTTTTCGACTTCTGGGAGAGCGCCCGATGATGCCCGACACCCGTCCCACCCTCGCCGTCGGGCAGCGCCCGCTGTCCATCGAAGACGTGCTCGCCCTGGCCCACGGCCGGGCCCGCGCCGCGCTGGACACCGACCCGGCGCTGCGCGCCCGCATCCGCGCCAGCAACGAGCAGCTCACGCGCCTCTTGGGCCACGCGGGCAACGTCTACGGCGTCACCACCGGCTTCGGCGACTCGTGCGAGAACGCCGTCTCCGAGCGCCTCGCGCTGGAGATGCCGCGCAACCTGATGCGGTTCCACGGCTGCGGCACCGGCCGGATGCTGGGCGAGCTGGAGGCCGCGGCGGTGCTGGCGGTGCGCCTCGCGGCGCTCTCGCGCGGCTACTCGGGGGTGCGCGAGACGTTGCTCGACCGGCTCTGCGCGCTCCTGGAGAAGCGCGTCCTCCCGGTGATCCCCGAGGAGGGGTCGGTGGGCGCCAGCGGCGACCTGACCCCGCTCTCCTACGTGGCGGCTCTGCTCGCCGGCGAGCGTGAGGCCTTCTGCGACGGCCAGGTGGTGGAGTCGGCGAAGGCGCTGCGCGACGCGGGCCTCGAGCCGCTCACGCTGGGGCCGAAGGAGAGCCTGGCGGTGATGAACGGCACCAGCGTGATGACCGCGCTGGGCTGCCTCGCGTTCGAGCGCGCGAAGCGGCTGGCGAAGCTGGCCTCGGTGGTCACCGCCATGGCCAGCGACGGGCTGCGCGGCGAGCCGGCGCACTTCGACGACCGCATCTTCGCGCTCAAGCCGCACCCCGGGCAGCGCCTGTGCGCCCGCTGGATCCGCGAGCACCTCGAGTACGACCCCAAGCAGGGCCGCTCGGCGCAGCGCATCCAGGACCGCTACTCCATCCGCTGCGCGCCGCACGTCATTGGCGTGCTGCTCGACGCGCTGCCCTGGATGCGCCGCACCCTCGAGATTGAGCTGAACAGCGCCAACGACAACCCGCTGGTCGACCCCGAGACCGGCGAGATCCTCCACGGCGGCAACTTCTACGGTGGCCACGTCTGCTTCGCGATGGACGGGCTGAAGAACGCGGTGGCCAACGTCGCGGACCTGATCGACCGCCAGATGGCGCTGATGTGCACCCCGCACTTCAGCAACGGCCTGCCCGCGAACCTGGTGGCCATCACCGGCGACGAGCGCGTGGCGCACCACGGCTTCAAGGCCATGCAGATCTCCACGTCGGCGCTCACCGCCGAGGCGCTGAAGGCCACCATGCCCGCCTCGGTGTTCAGCCGCTCCACCGAGTGCCACAACCAGGACAAGGTCTCCATGGGCACCATCGCCGCGCGCGATGCGCTGCGGGTGCTGGAGCTCACCGAGACCGTGGTGGTCATCGGCCTGCTCGCCACCTGCCAGGCGGCCGACATCCGCGGGGTGGACAAGATGAAGGCCCGCACCCGCGAGGTGCACGCCGCGGTGCGCGCGATGGTGCCGGTGAACCGCGCCGACCGCCGGCAGGACGTGGACATCCACGCCGTGCTGCGCGCGCTGCGCGCGGACGAGCTGCCGCTGGGGCCGGTGGAAGAGCCGTGAGCCTGCCCCCGGGCGCGGTGACCGTCGAGCTGGCCGTCCCCTTCCACGACGTGGACGGCCTGCACGTGGTCTGGCACGGGCACTACGTGAAGTACCTCGAGATCGCGCGGATGGAGCTGATGCGCCGCAAGCGGCTCGACGTGCCCGACCTGATCGAGCTGGGCCTCAAGCTGATGGTCGCCGAGACCACCGTGCGCCACAGCTCGGCGCTGCGCTTCAACGACCGCGTGGCGGTGAGCGTGTGGCTCACGGAGACGGAGCTGCGGCTGGAGTACGCCTACGAGCTGCGCAATCTCACGACCGGGCGTCGCGCGGCCACCGCGCGCAGCGTGCTGGTGACGGTGGGCCCCGACGACAAGCTCTGCTTCGCCACCCCGGCGGTCATCCTCGAGCGGCTGGCCGGCTAGCTGCGTTCACGAGGCGACGTTCCAGCCAGGGGCCGCACGGCAGGCCTGGCGCGACGCCCACCGGGTTCCTACCTTGCCGCGCATGAGCGACCCGCGACCCCTGGACGAGCGGCTGCGCGACGGCACCACCGTCCGCATGTTCGAGAGCGGTTTCTTCGAGTGGTTCTCGCGCGTCCATCCCGCAACGCCGTTCGTCGCCTGGCTCCCCGTGGTGGCGTTCCTGCTGGTGCGCAGCGCCCAACGGGTGGAGCTGTCCGCCTACGCGGTCGCCGGGCTCTTCCTCGCCGGCGTCGTGGGCTGGACGCTCACCGAGTACCTGCTGCACCGGTTCGTCTTCCACTGGGTGGGCGAGGGCGCGCTGGGGCGCCGCCTGCACTTCCTGCTGCACGGCGTGCACCACGACTACCCGCGCGACCAGGACCGGCTGGTGATGCCGCCCGGGTTCAGCGTGCCGTTGGGGGCGCTCTTCTACGTCCTGTTCCGGAGCCTGTTCGGCCAGGCCGTGGGCGAGGCGGCGTTCGCGGGCCTGGTCACCGGCTACCTCTGGTACGACGGCACGCACTACGCGCTGCACCACTTCCAGCTCCGTTCGCGCGCAGGCAAGTGGCTGCGGCGCCACCACCTGCACCACCACTTCTCCGACCCGGACGGCGGCTTCGGGGTCTCGACGCCGCTCTGGGACGTGGTGTTCCGCACCCTGCCCAGGAACTCGCTGGAGGTCCGCCGGGCCCAGCCGCGGCCGCCGAGCCCCGCCGCCGGGGTCTGAGCCTCCCGGTCCGGGAGTGGACGCCGCGCAGCGGGGTCGGCCAGAATGCCGGCCATGCTCCTCCGAGTCGTCGCGCTGGTGGCAGGGCTCAGCCTCGTGGCTGGGAGCGGGGTCTGGTTCGCGGTCACCAGCGACCGCTGGCCGGGGGACAACCGCGACCGGGTTTCGGGGCTGGTGTTCTCGTTCAACAAGGTCCTGGGGCGCTGGCTGCTGGCTCACGCCGAGCCGTCTCCTTGCGTGCCGATCGATGCAGTCACTGAGCAGCCACTCCAGCCTCCACGCGAGCCGCTGACTGCCGCCGAGGTCGCCGAGGCCACCGCCGCCTTCGAGAAGGATCCTCGGAGTACGAATCGGGACCGCCTGCAGGTGGGAGTGTCAAAAGTGCGCGCCGGTCCGCTCGGCCGCGGCGTCACAGTCGGGGTCGGCGGCGGGTCGGGCTCGACGTCCACCGGGAGTGGCTGTTCGACTCGTGGCGCCCGGCGCGGTTGACGACGCTAGTAGCCGGCGCCCGTGCGGCGCTTCCAGAACCATGAGAAAGCTCCTCCTCGCGCTCTGCGCTCTCCTCTTCTTGGTGACCGGCGGGTGGCTCGCCCTCTCCCAGGTCGACCCTCGGAACGCCTCCGCGGTTCCGCTGGCCGCGGACGTGCACCACGCCAATCGCCTCGCTGGCGAGTGGCTCGTGGCCCGGTCCTTCCCGCTGCCGCCCTGCGGCGCCGGCAGGGACCGCAAGGACCTGCCCGTCGAGCTGAAGGATCACCTGGTCGGCGCGGTGGGCGGCGAGGTGGACGGGCTGTACACCTGGACCGACTCCACCGGAGCGGTCCACTACTCCGACGACCCCAGCAACGTCCCCGAGGGCCAGCGGGTCGAGAGGCTCGAGAAGCTCCCCACGCTCGACGTGTACCGGGGCGAGTACTCGAAGCTGAAGGCCGGGGCCATGGCCCGGGTGAAGCCCGCCGTCCCCCGCCGCGCCGCGCAGACCGGGGGCCGGGTCACGGCCATCGTCTACAGCGCGAAGTGGTGCGGGGCCTGCAAGTCCACCAAAGCCTTCCTGCTGGAGAAGGGGGTGGTGGTGGACGAGCGCGACATCGACGAGGACCCGCGGGCGCTTTCGGAGCTGCTCACGTACGCGGGCCCGGACGCGGCCATTCCGGTCACGGTCATCGGCAAGGAGGTCATCGGCGGCTTCGACCAGACCGCCCTCACCGAGGCGGTCCGGCTCGGTCGCTGAAGCGCCTCACTCCCGGGTGACCCGCAGCTCCGACTCCAGCCGCCGCGCCTCGTCGCGCAGGGTCTGGGCCAGCGCCGGCTCGCGGACGACCATCAGCACCTCGTCGGAGACCACGCTCGCCTCGTACCAGTTGTACGAGCCGATGATGCAGGTGCGGCCGTCGATGGCCGCGAACTTGTGGTGGATCGGCGAGTACACGCTCTCGTGGTAGTAGGCGAAGCCGGTGTCCACCCACGCGTCCTTGAGGCGCTGCGCCGCGGGCTTGAGCGGCCGGTGCGCCGCCTTGTCCCAGGCTTCGGGCAAGGGGCCGGTGTGGGCGATCTGCCCGTTGAGCAGCACCTTCACCTTCACGCCGCGGTCGCGGGCCTGGACGAGCGCCGTGACCACGTCGCGCTCGGCGCCGTCGCGCAGCGAGCGCCCGGTCAGGAAGCCCACGTCGAACATGCACACGTCGATGGACTCGCGCGCCGCGTCGAGCTCGCTGACGAGCGCGTCCTGGGCCCGGAGCAGGCTGCCCTCGCGGGTCCGGTAGTAGCCGAACGAGTAGTAGAGGTTGAAGCGCGCTGCCGGGTCGACCGTGACCGGCTGGACCACCCCGCCGCGCAGGGCCTGGAACACGTTCTCGAACTGCAGCGCCGCGTCCGGCGAGTCGAGGATGAGCACCTCCTCGCGGTTGCCGCCCCAGAGGTGGAAGTGGAGGTTGTAGGAGCTGGTGTGCACCACCTCGCCGTCGAAGACGATGAACTTGGTGTGCATGCTCCCGATGCCCTCCTCGGGCGCGCCCGGGGTGTTGCGCACCACCCCGAGGACGGGGACGCCGGCGCGCCGCAGCCGCGCGACGTTGCCGTGGGCCGAGGAGCACGGGCTCACCGCCGCCCAGTCGGCGATGCACTCCACCTCCACGCCGCTCTGCTTCGCCCACAAGAGGTGCTCGACCACGTGCTCGTGGTCGAAGTCGAAGATCGCCAGGTGGATGTAGTGCCGGCCGCGGCGGTCGCGCTTCTTGCGCTCGATGACCCGGTCGATGGCCCGGTGGATCTCGTGGACCGGGTGCTCGGGGCTGCCGGGGTTGCCGCGGGTGAAGACCAGCCTTGCGGGGAGCGGCCGCTGCGGCCGGTTCAGCGCGTCGTAGGCGGCCTGCAGCCCCTCGGCGTCCACCTGCTCGAGCACGTAGCGGTTGGCGGTCTTGTACGAGGGGTCCCAGAAGTCGTCCCGCTCGGTCGCCTCGTTGGTGAAGTCCGCGAAGTTCGCGAGCTTGTAGCAGTGCTGGGAGACGTGCGCGCGTCCCTCGCGGTGGACGAGGTAGCCGAAGTTCACGAAGGTGAGGTGGCCGTGCGCGCCGTCCCAGGGGAAGAGCGGGAGCTGGTGGGTCTCCCACTTCTGCCAGTCGCCGCCCCAGCCGCCCGCGGCGTGGGCGTCCACGAGGTAGCGCTCGCAGAGCCCGTCGGCGCGCCAGACCTCGAGCAGCACCTTCAGGGCGGTGCCCTCGGGCGCGCCCGAGAGCGAGAAGCCCACGCCTCCGGGGTAGCACGAGACCTCGCCCTCGGGGGCCCGTCGCACCATCCGCCGCGGGCCTATCCACTTGAACGCGGGCTGCGCCCAGCGCTCGGCCGCGAGCGTCGCCAGCGCCCCGCCGTAGCTGCGCTTCTCGATGCGGGTGCCGAAGTAGATGCCCTTGTTGCTGAAGACCCTCTTGTCCACCGGCGAGACCACCGAGCAGTAGAACCAGTCGTGGCGCAGGAAGGCCTCGTCCATCTCCAAGAGCCAGGTCAGCTCGAACGCCCGCGCCCCCGGCACGTCGCCCTCCACCTCTTCGACGAGGGCCGGCGCCTGCAGCCCCAGGGCGCGCTTCCACTCGCCCCGCTCGCCGTCCGCGAGCCCGCAGTACAGCTCGGCGGAGCGGGCCAGCTCCTCGCTCGGCAGCACCACGCGGCACTGCTCGACCAGCTGCGCCGCGAGCGGCGCGCCGTCCGGGAGCAGGTAGGCGGTGCAGCAGACCTCCAGCTTCTGCGGGCTGTCATTGAGCTGACGGAAGCGCATCCCGGAGTCGCCGGTGACGTTGAAGACCTCCTTGCCCAGGAGGCCGCGGCGCTGAAGCCGCTCGCGCTCGGAGAGGTAGGCCTCCATGGCCCGGCGGATCCGCCGCAGCAGGTAGGCGTGCATCTCCTCCATCGAGCCGCCGTAGCGCGGCAGCGCGAAGATCTCCTCCTCGTCGCGGAAGGTGAGCGGGGGGATGCCCTTCTTCAAGAGCATGTGGTTCAGGAAGGTGCGGCCCACCCGGCCGTTGGAGTCCCAGAACGGATGGATGCCGATGAACATGTAGTACGAGCGCGCGAGGTCCCACAGAAAGCGCGGCAGGTCGTGGAAGCCCTGGCCCGTCTCCCAGAGCACCTTGCCCAGGTCGGCCAGCTCGCGGTCGAGGTTGCCCCACTCGGTGGTGACGCCGTTCTTGTCGGGGAAGTCGATGCGGCGGAAGTTCCCCGCGTCCGGGTCCAGCCCCTTGGAGAGCACCCAGTGGATGCGCTTGAGCAGGTCCAAGCCCACCTCCGAGAAGAGGTGGAGGCTCGCGAAGGACTCCCGGTACATGTCCAGGAAGTTGCGGTTGCCCAGGGCCTTCAGCTCCTGCGGCGGCCGGTCGCTCGTGAGCCCAACCTTCCCGCGCATGATCGTCTGGGAGCCGGTCCCCATCCGCAGGAAGAGCCCCTGGAAGAGCGTGGTGTTCACCGGCCAGGCCGTGCCCGACATGACCGAGAAGTAGCGCTCGAAGACGTCGGGCTCCGCCTGCTCCGGCGCCACGGCGGGCATCGCGGAGCCGGTCCGCCGCCGCTTCGCCCTGGGCGAACCCGCGGCAGGCTCGGCCGCGGCCGAAAGCAGCGCGGCGAGGACCGCGTCGGCGTTGAGGTGCTCGAGCGCGGTGGGGGCGAGGCGGACTCCCGCGGGGAGCAGCGGGGCGAGCGAGAGGAACCGCTCCCGCAACAGGCTCCACCCCTCCTCGTGCTCGCGGCCCAGGGTTTCCAGCGCTCCGGCGAGGTCCCGGTTGGTGCCGTAGCCGCGGTGGCCCAGCTCGTCGATGACCTGCCTGCGCCTCTGCAGCTCCTGGTGGTGGGCCTCCAGCCGGGCCTTCAGGCCCCGCAGCCTCTCGACGTGGGCGAGTAGCGCGCCGGCCTCGGGCCGGACCTCGGCGATCTCCTCGCGCAGGGCCGCGTAGCGCGCCTTCAGCGCCTCGACCAGGTCGTGGCAGTGGTGGTCCCAGTGGTACGCGAGGACGAAGTAACCAGCGCGGTGCGGCATCTTCCCTCTCCCCTCCGGGCGGGCCCGGCTGCGGCGGCTGCTAGCGGACGACCACGAACACCCCGAGGTGGTCGCTGAGCGACCCGTGCGCCAGCGCCGTCTCGGCGGACACCGCCTGCGCCCCCTTCACCAGCACGAAGTCGATGCGCGAGCGGGGCGCGGAGGCGGGGAAGGTGCGGCCGCCCCCGCGGTGGCAGGCGCGCCAGGCGTCCACGTACCCCAGCTCCTCGAAGCGGGAGATGGCCGGGGAGCGCTCCACGTCGTTCATGTCCCCGGCCACCACGTAGACCTGCGCGCGGGGGTAGAGCCGCTCCAGCTCCGAGGCGAGCTTTCCGGCCTGGGCGGCGCGCACCTGCGCGTTGCCCGCATGGTCGAGGTGCGTGGAGGCGAAGGCCACGGTGCGGCCGTGCACCTCGGTCTGCAGCGCCGCGGCGTAGCGGGGCAGGGTGGGGCGCAGGCCTCCCTCGAGGCCGAGGGTCAGGTCGATGACCTGGGTCGCGTCGAAGGGGTGGCGCGCACAGACCGAGACGCCCTCCGGGAAGCGCTCTTGGTAGAGGTGGCAGTGCGCGAAGAAGGAGCGGTAGTCGGCCCCGGCCATCGCCGACATCAGCTCGCACAGCCGCGCGGAGGTGTTGCGCACCCCGGCCCCGTCGATGACCTCCTGGAAGGCGACCAGGTCGGGCTCGAAGGCCGAAAGCTCGCGGGCGACGTCCGGGTAGCGCCGGTCGTCCTGGTCGTGGACGCCGTGCAGGTTGAAGGTGGCGATGCGCAGCACCTTCGGGTGCAGCTCGCGGAAGCGTCGCGCCTCGGTCTCGGTGAGCAGGCCCAAGGAGCCGCTCCGGGCGAAGCGCTCCACCTGGGCGGCAACGTACTCCACCGCGGCCTGGTACTCCGCGGCGATGACCGCGAGCGGGACGCCGGCGCGCGCGAGGCGCACCATCTCCAGGCGGCGCAGCAGTGGGTCATCGGGGCCGAGCTGGTCGAGCCACCGCCGCGCGGGCGCGCCGCCCACCAGGCCAAGGACGCCGTGGGCGGTGAAGGCGGCGTGCAGCCGGAACAGCGTGGCCGCGTCCACCTTGGCCTGGCGCGCGAGCTGGTCCGCGGGCACCCCGCGCCGCAGCAGCCGCACCCACTCCAGCCGGCGCAGGGTCTCGTCGTCGTCCGCGGCGGGGAGCTCGGGGAGCGCCGGACCGTTGCGCGGCCCCAGCAGCCGGGCCACCTCCGCGTCCAGCGCCTCGTGGCGCGCGAGGAAGCGGCCCAGGTGGAATCGCAG
Organism: uncultured Myxococcaceae bacterium; assembly: GCA_964485035.1. Taxonomy (GTDB): domain Bacteria; phylum Myxococcota; class Myxococcia; order Myxococcales; family UBA5297; genus CAZAIE01. The sequence goes on from CAZAIE010000042.1 coordinate 15,614, forward strand.
CGCCCCGCGCAGGTCCGCGTCGTCGGGGTGGGCCTCCAGCTCGGCCAGAAGCTCCTTGAGCAGCTTGTCGGACTCCAGCCGCGGCAGCAGCCTCTCGCCCAGCACCCGGACCCACTCCGGCACGGTTGCCGCCCGGGACCGCAGGGCGGGGAGGAACGGAGAAAGGGTATCCACCAGCGCCACGATCGAAGTATTGAGGGCCATGGTCCGCCGCATGATACCCCTGGGATGCGGCGCGGGACGGCCTGCGTTAGGAATCGGGCGCGAGAAGGAGTCGAGCATGGGCAAGGCAAGGACGGAGAGCGCGGTGCGGGTCCCCACTGGGAAGGACCTGCGGCACCACGCGCTGGTGAAGGCGGAGGACCCGCGGGAGGCGCTGCGCGCGTTCGGGGCAGGAGCCTTCGCCGCCACGCCGCGGGCGAAGGACCTCTTCGAGAGCCTGCTCGGCCACGTGGAGCGCATCGGCGCCCCGGGCCCGGACGGCTTCCGCGTCGAGCTGCGTCGAG
>CAZAIE010000043.1:0-15901 GCA_964485035.1 uncultured Myxococcaceae bacterium
TGCCCTGGCGCGGTGCCAGACTCGGCTGCCCCGGCGCGGTGCCAGACTCGGCTGCTCAGAAAGAACGGATGGTTCCACAGAGTCTGCAGAGTGCCAAGTCATTGTTTTTACTGGCTTAGCATGGAATCGAGCGCCGGTGAGCGGCAGAGCGTTTCCAAGGAACACGGTGCCAGGCCCTGAAAACCGAGGGGGAAGATCTGTACCAGCCCGCCTTTCGTGAAAGCCCTCACGTCGGCCGATGCGGACCGCGGCGGCTACAATGACGACCCATGTCCAGGCGGTCCTTCCCCAGCTTGCTCGTGCTTGCCCTGCTGTCGGCGTGTCGTGACTTCGCCATCCCGGAAGTGCCACCCGACGTCTACCTCCAGAACCTGACGGTGCAGCCCCTGCGCGTCGGGCCGGGGGGCTCCCTGCGCATCACCTTCCGCGCCCCCGGGGGCGGAACCGCTCTGGTCACGGTGAACGGCCTGCCCGCCGAGCCCGTGAGCGCCGAAGGCGTGGACCAGGAGTGGCGCTACCGGCCGCGCGCCGACGAGGCCGGAGTCCTCAACGTCGTCGCCACGCTGACCTTCGGCGGAGAGCAGACCTCCTCCTCCGTCCAGGCATTCCTCGACGCCCAGGCTCCTGCCGCGCCGGTGCTGGGACTCCTGGTGGTCGACGCGCTCCCTCCGGGCCAGGACGATCGGCTCCACGGGGCTCCCGGCTGCGTGGCCTCCTCCGACGCCCGGCGGGTGGAGCTGGCGTTGGATCCGGTCGGGCGCATCGTGGTCGGCGAGGCCGCGGTCGCCGCCGACGGCTCTTTCCCCTCCTTCGAACTGGGCGACAACGTGGTCTCGCGCCTCTTCGTCGTGGCCCTTGACGAGGCGGGGAACCGCAGCCCGCCCACCGCCGTGGACAACGACGTCGAGGGTCCGCGCCTGACGATCGTGGAGTCCTCCCCGCGCGCGCCCCGGTCCGGGGCGCCGTTCACGCTGGTCTTGCGCTCCGACGAGCCGCTTCCCGCCGCTCCCAAGGTGACCCTCTCTGCCGGCAGCGCCGAGGCGGCGCTCGAGGTGCAGGGCACGGGGACGGCCTGGCGGGCGACGCTTGCGAAGGTCGACCTCCCGGTGGGGCCCGCGACGCTCGCGCTCGAGAGCGTGGACGCTGCCGGGAACGCCCGTCACGAGAAGACGGACCTGGAGGTCGCCCCGGCGCTGCACCTGGACGTCGCCCGGCTCCGGCTGTCCCGCGGCAGCTCCGGGTGGGCGGTGTGGGGGACTCCCGGCGCGGCGCCGTTCCCCGCGCAGGTCGAGGCCTCGGTGGTCCAGGGCGGGACGCAGCGGCTCAGCGGCACGAGGCTGGTGGCCTCGGACGGCTCGTTCGACCCGGTGGCGGTGGGCGCGTCCCTCGCCGCGGCGGACCGCGTGCGGCTCGAGGCCTTCGACGACGCCGGAGCGGTGCTCGACAGCGTCGAGCTCGCGCCCGACCTCACCCCTCCCGTGATCGCCCGAGTCGTCCTCGCGCCCGCGGTGATCGGTCCCTCGGTCCCCGCGCAGATCACGGTCGAGGCCAGCGAGCCGCTGGGGCCGGGGACGACGGTCGCCGTCGGCGGGCTGCTGGCGCAGCGGGTGGCCGGCCCCGAGACCTCCCAGGCGGCGTTCACCTACGCAGTCACCGGAAACGAGCCGGACGGCGCCGTGAAGGTCACACCGGTCGACCAGTCCGGCAACGCCGGGGCGGTCTGGTCGGGGGCGCTGAACCTGGACCTGAAGGGCCCGACAGTGGGCTTCGTCTCCTCCGGCGCACCCTGGGCCCCGCCCACCGATCCGCCGATGTCCTACCAGCCTCCGGACACGGTGGAGCTGCGGGTCGAGGACGCGGCGGCAGGCGTGGGACCGGTCCGCTACAGCGTGGTGGACGTCCGCACTGGCGCTTCGTGGGATGGCGCGACCTGGGTCCCGGGTCCCCCGGTCGAGCACGCGGCGCTCCCGGTGCAGCCGCTCTCCCTGAAGGACCTGATCGCCGCGGACCAGCGCGTCGAGTTCCGGGTGTACGCGGAGGACAAGGTCGGCAACCGGTCGTCGCTGCAGCTCGCGGTCTCGCGCTACGCCGACGCCCGATGGATCCAGCTCTATCCCGCGCTTGGGGCCGCCTCGGCGCGGATGACCGGCCAGTCCCTGGTGGTGCTCTCCGAGCGTCGCCTGTGTGCGGTGGCCACGGTCTGCCGGCAGGGCGAGAGCTGCCTCGAGCCGCTGGCGTCCGGGCGCCTGGTCTCGCTCTACTCGCCCGACGGCGGGACCACCTGGACCGAGCGCGACCTGGGAGTGGAAGTCACCGCCGGGATGCCATGGGTCTGGCGGCTGGCCTACGACGAGGCGGGTGTCCACGGCCTGGTCTCCGGAGAAGGCGTGTTCCTGCGGCTGGGGCCCGACTGCGTCCCCGCGGTGCCCGGCGCCGCGCCCCACCCCTTCGCGCGCACGGTGGTCTGGGACGGGCTGACGGCCTGGGCCGCCACGCCCGGGGGACTCTTCCGCAGCACCGACACCGGGTTCAGCTGGGAGCGCGCGGACGTGGGCACCGACGTGGGTTTCTTCGACCTCTCGGTGGGCCCCGCCGGGACGCTGCTCGCCAGCGGCCAGGCCTCGGCGGTGGTCCACTCGAGCGACGGCGGGGCGAACTGGACAGCCCGCCAGCTCAGCCCCAGCGTCGACCTCACCGCGGCGCTGGTGATGCCCGACGGCAGCTTCTACGTGGGCGGGTCCAAGCTCTTCCGCAAGTCCTCGAGCGGCCAGGTGTGGACCGACGTGCCCATGGCCCCGCTCACCGACTTCTCCATCAAGCAGCTCCGTCGGACCCGGCTCGGGCCGCTGTACTGGGTCTCGAGCGGGATGTGGAACGAGTGGGTCTACCTGAGCCCGGGACGGCCGGGGGCCTTCCGGGCCCGCGACGAGGCGCTCTGGGACGTGTGGGACCTGGACGGCTGGGGGCTCCTCGGCATCGGGGGCGGCGTCGGCTGGGTGGGCGACGACTTCGTCGCGCAGGGCTGGCTTCTGTACTCGCCGTCCGGCGGCGGGTGGACCCCGGACGACTAGCCGTCCCGCAACTCGCGCGGGGGAGGGGTGTTCATGCAGCTCGCAAGTCGAAACCCGACGGACGAACGAGGTGGACTCATGAAGGCGATGCGGATCCTTGCTGGGGTGGTGGTCGCGCTGGGGCTCGGGGCCTGCGGGCTGGCGTCGGACGACGCGGAGGAGCTGGGTCACACGGCGGCCGACGTGATGGCGAGCCTGGACGAGACCGGCACCGGGGGCGGGTTCGCCTGGAACGTGGCGCCGCTGGACCGGCCGGGGTTCGACCGCTCGGCGACGGACCTGGCGCTGGACCTCCTGCTCCCGTCCGCGCACGCAGCCACCTGCTGGGGCCAGGACTTCTCGGCCTGCATCGCCAGTGTCCGCACCAAGGACTTCGGCGGCTGCACTCTCGGCCGCAGCACGCTGACCGGCACGGTGACGCTGACCTTCTCGGAGCCCACCTGCCTGATGTTGCGCTCCGGCACCGCAGTGACCCGCACCGCCGACTTCACCCTCACCGGCCCGCGCGACGCGACCATCACCGTCAGCTCGCCGGGCGGGGGCCAGAAGGTCACGCGCACGCAGGACGGCTACACCTACACGGTCTTGGGCATGGAGCGCGTGGGCAAGGACGCGAAGGGCAAGACCCTCTTCGACATAGCCACCCGGACCACCGAGGACCTGGTGATCGTCGGCCTCACCCGCGGCGAGCGCGAGCTGAAGAGCGGCAAGCTGGTGGTGGAGCACAAGGTCGCCGGGTACAGCACCACGCTGCAGCCCGAAGGCTTGAAGTGGAACGGCAGCTGCAACTGCCCCGTCTCCGGCAAGCTCACGGGCAGCATCGCGGGCGGCAAGCACGACGGGAAGTCCGCCTCCATCGAGTTCACCAGCTGCGGCTCGGGGAACGTCACGCTGGACGGTGAGGTCACCCCGGTCGCGTTCGACCGCTGCTCGGCGCTCTGATCTGAGCTGACGGAACCAAGTCAAGTCAGGGAAGGGAGCGACTCGCTCGTTGGGTGGCTACCCCGAGCGGCCCGAGCAACGACCGGGTCGCTCGGGAATCCGAGAAGGCGGAGGTTTCATGGCCAACCACGTCCAACTCGACGTCCCCGCCCCGGACTTCACCCTCGCGGACTTCCAGGGACAGCCGTTCACCCTGTCCGCGCAGCGTGGCCAGGCGGTGGTGCTCGTCTTCAACCGCGGCTTCCTTTGACCGTACTGCCGCCGGCACCTGGCGCAGTTGCGCCAATCGCACGATGAGATCGCCAGGCGTGGGGCCAAGGTCGTGGTCGTCGGACCGGACAAGCCGGCGGCCTTCGCCAAGCGCTGGCAGGACGAGAAGTTCCCCTTCGTCGGCCTGCCCGACCCCGAGATCCGCGTGCTGGACCTCTATGGCCAGGACGTGAAGCTCCTCAAGCTGGGGCGGATGCCTGCGCAGGTCGTCGTCGACAAGGACGGCCTGGTCCGCTACGCGCACTACGGCTCCTCGATGTCCGACATCCCCGACACCGCCGAGCTGCTAGCCCTGCTCGACTCGCTGGAGGCGTCCAAGCCGTGAAGGCCAGGAGCGAACCGGCGGCGCAGACGACCGATCGGCCCTTGCTCGGGGTCTCGGCGTGCCTGCTGGGCCGTGAGGTCCGCTACGACGGTGGGCACAAGCACGACAGCTTCCTGACCAAGACCGCGGCGAAGTTCTTCTGCTTCGTCGCGGTCTGCCCCGAGGTCGAGGCAGGGCTCGGGACGCCACGCGAGGCCATCCGCCTCGAGCGCGACCGCGACGGCGTGCGGGTGCTTGGGCGCACGAGCCGGACCGACGTGACCGGCAAGCTCAGTGACGTCGTGAGCACGCGGCTGGAGGCGCTGGCAGGCCAGGAGCTGCGCGGCTTCGTGCTGAAGAAAGACTCGCCGACCTGCGGCCTCTTCCGGGTGCGCGTCCATGGTGGCAAGGGGCCGCCGGAGCGCGACGGGGTGGGCGTCTTCGCCCGGCGCCTGGCCGAGCGTCTGCCGCTGCTCCCGCTGGAGGAGGAGGGGAGGCTGCGCGACGCGGACCTGCGCGATCACTTCTTCGAGCGCGTCTTCGCGTACGACCGGCTGTGCCGCCTCTTCGCCGGCCGCTGGACCCTGGGCCGGCTCGTGGCGTTCCACTCGGCCGAGAAGCTGCTGCTCTTCGCGCATCACGAGCCCGGCTACCGGGCCCTGGGGCGGCTGGTGGCGCGGGTGAAGGATCTGCCCCGGGCCGAGCTGGCCGAGCGCTACCGCACCGGGTTCATGGAGGTCCTGTCGCGGCCGGCGTCGCGTGGCCAGCACGTGAACGTGCTGCAGCACATGGCCGGCTACGTGAAGCACCTGCCCCAGGCGGAGAAGGCGGAGCTCGCCCAGGCGATCGACGACTACCGGCGCGAGCTGGTCCCGCGACTGGTCCCGCTCACCCTGCTGCGCCACCACGTGCGCCGGGAGGGCGTCGAGTACCTCGCGGGCCAGAGCTACCTGGACCCGTTCCCGCGTGAGCTGGCGCTGCTGTAGGCGCGCTACTTCGCGTCCGGCTTCACCTCGAACTCCTTCTCCTCCCACATGTCGTAGCCGGTCGCGACCGACGCGGACTGCGCGAGGATGGCGAAGGCGGCGACCACGTGGGCCCAGTAGAGGATGCTGGCGACGATCTTCAGGTCGGGGAGCATGTGCGTCACGGCGCCGAGCGCGAGGCCGATGACGAGCTGGAAGCCGGAGAGCCCTGCAGCGACGCGGCTCACCCGCTTCAGCCGCGCCGGGACCGCGAGCGCGGCGAGCGCCTTCGCGTTCGTGGCCGCGAGCCCGAGCATGGCCAGCCCGAGCAGGACGTGGGCCACGGCGCCCGGCTTGGGCCCGAGCGACCGCGGCATGAGCACGCAGCAGAAGAAGGCCAGCCAGACGGCGTTGTAGAGACGTTGCCAGAGCTTCATCGCGGACTCCCGGTTCGAGGCGCGCGGAGGGTACCGCAATTGGGGCGGCGGCGGGCGCAGGGGCCTCCGGGGGATGAATCCCCCGGCTCTAGCTGGGACGGACCGAGTTCGGAACAAGCCCGCTGCGCGGGCTGGCCGATCGGGGCTCACGCGGCAGCCGGTTTCAGCGGTTCAGCCGGCTTGCCCTTGGGCTCGAATCCGCCCTATCCGGAGACGGGGATTCATCCCCCGGCGACTCGCCCGCAATCGCTCGTGCCGGGCCCGTGTCATCTGGGTGAACGCACACCAGACCGGAGCTCCGATGATCCACCGGGCCCTGCTCGGCACAGCCGTGATCTGCCTTGGACTCACCGGTTGCGGCTCACCCGCCGACCCGGACCCGGGGACCGATGCCTCGGTCGCCAACGGCGCCCCCGACGCTGGCGGCTGCAACGCCCTCATCGGCCGCTTCCAGTCCCGGCTCGTCGCCCCCACCGCCTCCAGCGCGGGCTACACCGCGGTGGTCGGCAAGGTCTACGACGGCGAGACGCCCTCACTCCTGGTCTGGGAGCCGAAGCTCACCTCCGGGGGCTGCACCGTGCTCACCCCGCGGGTCCCGTTCTGCTCCACGCCGTGCGGCAGCGCCGCCTGCGTCGAGGACGACACCTGCCAGGCGTACCCCACCGCCCGCAGCGTGGGCACGGTGACGGTCAAGGGCCTGAAGACCTCCACTGGCGCGACCTCGTTCTCCATGGACCCGCTGGCGAACAACTACCAGCCCTCGGAGGATCTGCCGTATCCGGCGTTCGCCGAGGGAGAGACGGTCACCTTCAGCGCGGCAGGTTCCTGGTCCCCGGCGTTCACGCTGACCGCGACCGGCATCGCTCCGCTCGAACTGAAGACCTCGACCATCACGCTCACCGAAGGCCCGCGGTGGCGCTGGCGTGGACTCCGCCCGCCACCGCCGGCCGGTCCACGGTCCACGTGAAGCTCGACATCAGCCACCACGGCGGCACGCGCGGGAAGATCGAGTGCGAGGCGGCGGACACCGGCTCGCTGACGATCGACGGCGCGCTGGTCACCGAGCTGCTCCACCTGGGCGTCGCGGGCTTCCCCACCATCGTGGTGACCCGCAGCGCGTCCGGGGAGGCGGCGCTCACCGTCGGTCGCGTGGCCCTCTCGCTGGAGTCCGAGATCGAAAGGGAAGTCGTGATCCCCGGGGTCATCTCCTGCAACGAGAACGCCGACTGCCCCGACGGCCAGACCTGCCAGACCGACCTGCGCTGCAAGTAGCCCACCGCAAGGAGCCGCCATGCGTCCGATGAACGTTCTCGCCGCCGTCCTCGCCCTGGTCCTTGGCGCCGCCTGCCTCGAGCCGGCTGAGCCCCAGGATCTGCCTGACGGCAACGAGGCCTCGACGGCCGCGGACGCGGCAGTCCAGGTGGTCGACGCGGGACGGGCCGCGGGTGCCGACGCCGGCGCGACGACGCTCGCGAAGTTCAGCTTCTTCGTGACAAGCCTCCGGGCCATCCAGGACCTCTCGGGCAGCCCCAACGGCTTCGGCGGCGATCTGCGCTACGGCGAGACCGGTGCCGGGGCCGGCCTGCGCGGTGCCGACAAGATCTGCGCGGCCATCGCCGAGCGCAGCATGCCCGGCGCCTCGGCCAAGCAGTGGCGCGCGTTCCTCTCCATCACCGCCGACGAGACCGGGAAGCAGGTCGACGCCATCGACCGCATCGGGCCCGGGCCCTGGTACGACCGCCTCGGCAGGCTCCTCGCGCCCACTCGCGCCGACCTCCTCTTCGACCGGCCGCAGAACGGCAGCTCGGTCATCAAGGACGACTTCCCCAATGAGGACGGCGTCCCCAACCACCGGCCCGACACCACCCAGGCCGCGGTGGACAACCACGACATGCTCACCGGCTCCAATGCCCAGGGACGGCTCTACTCCGCCACCGCCACGTGCAAGGACTGGACGAGCGCGCTGGGCAACCGCACCACGGAGGGCGCGCCGCGGGTGGGGCACAGCTGGCCGCGCTCGGGCGGCCCTGGCGGCGGGCCCGGCGGCGACAACATGGCCAACTGGATGTCCGCGCTCGACGAGGCGGGCTGCAAGGCGGGCATCAACCTGCTCGAGACCGGCGCCCCCAAGCCCTCGGACGGGACGGTGGGGTCGGGCGGCGGGTACGGCGGCTTCTACTGCTTCGCCTTGGTCCCTTGAGGTGACGATGCCCCCGCGCGCTCCCAGGCTCGCTGCCCTCGTCGTCGTCCTCCTGGCCGGCTGCACCGGCAGCCCCGCTTCCTCGACCCCCGATGCCGGGACGGCGCCGACGCCCGACGCCGGGCGCGTCCGGGGGGAGGTGGTCGAGGGCACGTGCCTGACTGCGGGGACCGACGCCGGGGCGACCGAGTTCCTCGCGCGGATCGGCTGCCGCGCGGACTTCCAGGCGCTCGCGTCTGCGCCCATCGACGCCACGCTGCCAGGAGCCCGCTCGGTGAAGGTCGTGTTCGATCAGGTGGACGCCACGCTCTACTTCCAGAACAGCGTCCTCTTCCCCATCCACTACGACTTCGTCTCCACGCACCTCTCGGGAGGCGGCCGGCCCGTGGTGCCCAAGCTCGCCGAGTTCAACGCCACCGAGTACTACAGCCCCGAGCGCCGCTTCATCCTGGGCGCCGCCACCTTCTACGACGGGCCGGGCGAGTGGGTGCTGGAGCTGTCGCCCTACGACACCGCCTCGGCGGCGATGGTCACCACGCTCTTCCAGGCGGTGCAGGCGGCGAGCTTCTTCGGCCCGGCACTCGCCTTCCACCCCACCTCGGAGTCCGTCGCGGTGGAGGCCGCGAAGCTCTCGGGAGTGCCGTTGGTGACCACCGGCGAGCTCTACGCCGCGACCGACTACCAGCCGCTGAACCTGGCCACCGGGGTGGGGCGGCTGCGCTTCGTGACCGCGGAGGCGCTGGCGACGCAGGAGGTCTCCTACGAGGACCTGCTGGTGCTCGACGAGGCGCCCAAGGACGTCTCGGTGGTGCAGGGCCTGGTCACCGAGGAGTTCCAGACCCCGCTCTCGCACGTGAACGTGCTCTCCAGGAACCGCAAGACGCCGAACATGGGGCTGCGCGGGGCGATGTCGAACCCCGCGCTGCGGGCGCTGGAGGGGAGGCTGGTGGAGCTGACCGTGGGCGCGCTCGACTGGTCCGTCCGCGAGGTGGCCGTCGCCGAGGCGCAGGCGTTCTGGGCGGCGCACAAGCCCGCGCCGTTGACCCTGCCGGCCATGGACCTCACCGTGACCGGGCTCGTCGATCTCGAGGCCGTCACCCCGGAGCCCGCGGCGGGAGGCTCGCTGCGCGAGGCGATCAAGAAGTCGGTGGCGGCGTTCGGCGGCAAGGCGGCGCAGTACTCCATCCTCACGCGGACTGCCGGCGTGCCCACCCGCAAGGCCTTCGCCGTGCCCATCTCCGCGTACGACGCGTTCATGCGCCAGAACGGGCTCTACACGCGGCTCGACGCCCTGCTCGCCGACCCCTCGTTCACCTCGGACTCGGCGGTGCGCAAGGCGAGGCTCAGCGAGTTCCGCGAGGCGATGATGGCCGGCGCGATCGACGCGTCGCTGCAGGAGGCGCTGAAGGCGAAGATCGCCGCGGACTACCCGGGCGCGACGAAGCTGCGCTTCCGGACCAGCACCAACAGCGAGGACCTGGAGGGCTTCCCCTGCGCGGGCTGCTACGAGTCCCAGAGCGGCAAGGTCGCGGACTGGGAGGACGTGCTCGACGCCATCCGCGAGACCTGGGCCAGCGCCTGGCTGCTCCGTACCTTCGAGGAGCGCAGCTACTACGGGATAGACCACAGGTCGATCGGGATGGCGCTCCTGGTCCACCGCAACTTCGCGGACGAGGAGGCCAACGGGGTGGCGGTGACCGCGAACCCCTTCGACGCCGCCGGACTCGACCCGGCGTTCTACGTGAACGTGCAGTTCGGAGGCGAGGCGGAGGTGGTGGCGCCGCCCGCGGGCGTGACCAGCGACCAGGTCCTCTACTTCTTCTCCGAGCCCAACCAGCCGACGACGTACCTCGCGCACTCCAGCCTCGTCCCCGCGGGGACCACCGTCCTGACCGCGAAGCAGCTCTTCTCGCTGGGGACCGCGCTGAAGGCGATCCACGAGCGCTTCTCGGCGGCGTACGGACCGGCGGCGGGCAACACCGGCTGGTACGCCATGGACGTGGAGTTCAAGTTCGACGACGAGGACGCCCCCGGCGAGCCGCCCGCGCTGTACGTGAAGCAGGCGCGGCCGTACCCGAAGTGACCCGTCCTTGACGCCGTCGGGAGCAGCGGGCCTGATCCTCGGCATGCGAACGATCCTGCTGCTCTCGCTGACGGTGCTCGCCTCCTGTGTGACGTCTTCCCCGAGAGGACACACGGTAGGGCGGCCCAGGATCGACCGCTGCGAGCAGCAGCCCCGCAACCTGCGGGCGCGGTGCGAGCGCGTGCGCAGCGAGGCGGTGACGTTCGCTCGGCGCCTGTCCGTGGACGACCAGCTCTGCCTGGACGGCCTGGAGCGCCTCGAGGAGCCGATGGGCCGGTGCCAGGTCCGCGCCTTCGTCATCAGCACCGCCCCCAACGGCGTGAAGCTGGAGATCCGCGAGTCGCCGCCCAACTCGCGCTTCAAGCAGGGCTCCGAGTGGTGGTTCGCCGAGGAGGCGCTCGCCGAGGTGCAACTGCGAGCCGCGGGCTTCCCGCTCCCGGACGACGCGCCGTAGCAGGGCAGGCCGCCCGGTTCGCCGGGCCAGTCGGAAGGGGGACCGCCACGGAACCGCCCGAGACTGCGTCGGAATTCGCGGCATGGGGGCCTCGGAGGCCCCGCCGGCCTGTGGTCGAGCTCCGGGGCGCTGCTTGCCCCGTCCATGGCTTGTCCCTCGGGTTCCACTCCGAACAACAAGGTCTGGTACCCCCAAGGTTTCTTCGAACCGGAGCAGCGAATGACTGACGAGAGAGCCGGCGAGTTCGATGACCGCGCGCATCTCGGCCGCGTGCGTGGCGATCAACTCGTGCGGATGTTCCTCGATCAGACTCTCATGGGCGTCCTGCTCATCGACGAGGCTGGGCGGGTCGTCGAGTGGAACACGGCGTGCGAACGGCTCACGGGAATGAAGCGGGAGTCGGTCCTCGGGCGTTCCCACGCCGACGTGCAGTTCGACATCGCGCCTCCCGAACGACGAACCGAGGAGCTCCGGAAGCGGCTTCACGGCGTTCTCGAGCAGGCGCTGCGGACGGGGAAGCCGTTCCACGTAGGGGCCAACGAGTTCCGGTATCGCTCGCACGATGGCTCGGAGATTTTCGGCGAGCAGATCTTCTATCCGATTCGCACCGACCAGGGCTTCGCCTTTGCGTCAGTGATTCAGGACATCACCAAGCGCAAGGTGGCGGAGCAGCAGAAGCAGGCGCTCGAGGCGCAGCTCGCCCACTCGGTCAAGATGGAGGCAATAGGGCGCCTCGCCGGCGGCATGGCGCACGACTTCAACAACCTGCTCACGGCAATCCTCGGATACACGAGCCTGCTCATGGCGCGCAGCTCGCTCGAGGACGACGTCATCGGCGAGCTGCAGGAGATCGAGAGTGCGGCCCAGCGTGCGGCGGCCCTCACGTCCCAGCTGCTCGCCTTCTGCCGTCGCCACCCGGTCGACACGCAGCTGGTGGACATCGCCGAGGTCGTTCGAGGCGTGTCGCGCATGCTGTCGCGCGTGCTCGGCGAGGACCTGACCCTAGAGGTTCGTGCCGGCTCTGCCGTGCCAGTCGTCAGGGTGGACCCCAGACAGCTCGAGCAGGCGCTGCTCAACCTGGCGGTCAATGCCCGCGATGCGATGCAGTCCGGCGGCAAGCTCACGGTGGAGTCCTCCGAGGTGACGGTCGACGAGGGCTATTGCCGCACCTGCCTCGAGGCCAGGCCTGGTCGCTATGCGTGCGTTGCCGTGACCGATACGGGCTGCGGCATGGCTCCCGAGGTCATGGCGCACATCTTCGAGCCGTTCTTCACCATTAAGGAGCGGGGCAAAGGCACGGGGCTTGGACTGTCGACCGTGTACGGCTTCGTCAAGCAAGCCGGCGGCTTCGTCAACGTGTACTCGGAGGTTGGCCGGGGAACGGTGATGCGTCTCTACTTCCCGGAGGAGCACGGCAGCCTGCCTCGGCCTTCCGTCTCGGAGCCCAAGGCGGCGCCGACGGGTGCTGAGCACATCCTGGTGGCTGAAGACGAGTCCACGGTGAGGGAACTCCTGCTCCGCGTGCTCAGAGACGCTGGCTATACGGTCTTCCTCGCCAGCAGGCCTTCCGAGGCGATCGCCCTTGCGGCCTGTGCCGAACGTCGCATCGACCTGCTGCTCACGGACATGGTCATGCCCGACATGGGTGGTCGCGAGCTGGGTGAGACGCTGCGTTCGACCCGCCCAGGCTTGCGCATCCTGTTCATGTCGGGCTACCCCGACCAGGCCATGGGGGACTCCACGCCCGGCGGCGCCCAGAGCGCGTTCATCGGGAAGCCATTCACCATCGACGCTCTTCTGCGGAAGATTCGCGAGACCCTCGACCTGTCGTAGGCCCGGGCCCTTTGCACCGTCCGCCGCGGAGAGCCGGCGACTGCAGAAGGTCGCGCCCGAGGCGGCGCAGCCCGCCCTTCGGGCTCGCTCATGCTCGCCCTGACAGCCCGGCCCCCGGTTTCGTTAGTCCCCGAATTCGCGGTGCATTTCCTCGCCGCCCCAGTTGGGAACCCCGCAATCGCCAGTGACGGGCGCGTGTCATTCCAGTGAACCCGAAGCCACACCGGAGACCCCACATGAGGCAGTCCATCCTCGCCACGCTGATCTTCGTGCTCCTCGCGCTCACCAACTGCGGCGACGTGGCGCAGTCGTCCCTGAAGATCAACGAGGTGGTCCCCTCCAACACCGCGGGCTGCGCGGACGAGGCGGGAGAGGAGGACGACTGGGTCGAGTTGGTGAACACCGGGAGCGGCGTGCTCGCGCTCGCGGGCTACTCGCTCACGGACGACGCCACCAACCCCCAGAAGTTCGTCTTCGGCGCGGGCGTGGAGATCGCCGCGGGCGGTGTGCTGCTGCTCTGGGCCGACGGCGACACCGACCAGGGCTCGAACCACCTGCCCTTCAAGCTCAACGCCGACTCGGAGACGCTGCGGCTGTACGACCCCGACGGCGTCCTCGTGGACCAGTACACCTGGAACTCCGCGGTGGCCGATCAGGCGTTCGCCCGCTTCCCGGACGGGAGCGGCGAGTTCGTCGCCTGCACCTCGCCCACCTGCGGCGCGACCAACGGCGCCGCCTGCGCGCAGTGACCGGAGGCGCGCCGTGGCCCTCCCGCTCATCCCCGACCGCTACGAACTCAAGTACGTGATCCCGCTCGAGGCGGTGGACGAGGTGCGCGCCCGCCTGCTCCCGTTCTGCGAGCTGGACAAGCACTCGGCACGCTCGCCCGACCGGCTGTACGCCATCCACAGCATCTACCTCGACACCTCCGGCCGCGACCTGTACCGCGTCAGCCGTGAGGGGCGCGCCAGCCGCTTCAAGGTGCGCATCCGTCGGTACGGAACGGCTCAAGGCCCCACCGGCCCCGTCTTCCTCGAGGTGAAGCGCAAGGCGAGCGGCTTCGTGCGCAAGTCGCGCGCGCAGGTCCCGGTCGAGGGCTGGGTGGAGCGGATGCGTGGAGCGCCTGCGTCCGACGCGTCGCCCAACGAGCTGGGCTTCCGCCGCGAGCTCGACCGCCTGGCCCTCGAGCCGGTGACGCTCATGCGCTACGAGCGCGAGGCCTGGTTCAGCCGCATCGACGGCTACGCGCGCGTGACCTTCGACCACCGCATGCTCTGCCAGCCGGCCCACGGCTTCGACTTCGACGCCGATCCTCGCGCCTGGGTCTCGCTGGACGACGCCGCTGCGCTCAAGCGGGTCCCGCGCGGCGTCCTGCTGGAGCTGAAGTGCACCCGCGACGTCCCGCGCTGGATGGTGGGGCTGGTCCGCAGCCTGGAGCTCCGGCGCACCGGCTTCTCCAAGTACTGCACGTCGGTCGAGCGGCTGTACGGCTTCAAGTCGCCCGCCTCGCTGCTCTCCCTCGAAGCCCGCTGGAGCTGACGACGCCATGCACGAAGCCCTCTCCACCATCGTCGCCGACGTCACGCTCTGGCAGTCCGCGCTGCTGGGGCTGTGCCTCTCGTACGTGCTCTCGCAGGCGGTGGCGGTGGCCTACCTCTGGACGCACCGGGGCATGACCTACAACCGCTCGCTGGTGGTCTCGCTGGTGGTCTCCGGCGTGGTGTCCTCGGTGGTGATGCTGGCCATCGGCAACAGCCTGGCGCGCGGCATCGGCATCGTCGGCACGCTGGCGCTCATCCGCTTCCGCACCAACCTCCAGGACCCGCTGGACATGCTCTTCGTCTTCGCGTCGTTCGGGACCGGCATCGCCGCGGGCACCGGGAGCTACGCGACCGGCGTGATGGGGACGGCCGCCTTCATCCTGGTGATCGTGGTGCTGCAGTGGAGCGGCTTCGGCTCGCGCCAGCGGCACGACGGCGTGCTGCGGCTGCAGCTGCCCTCGGGCCCGGAGGTCGAGGGCGCGCTCATCGCCGCGCTGCGCGCTCACTGCCGCTCCTTCGCCGCGGTGACCATCCGCGAGGTGGCGCAGGGCCGCGAGCAAGAGCGCATCTACCAGGTGACCCTCCGCGATCCGTCGCGGCAGGGCGCGCTGGTCTCCGCGGTGGGGGCGCTGCCGGGCGCGTCCGGCGTCTCGATGGCCATGCAGGAGGCGACGCTTGAGCTCTGACACCCGAACGACGCGCGCGTTGAAGCGCTCCGCCCCGTGGATCCTGTGGGTCGTGGCCGCCGCGGTGTGCGTGCCGCTGGCGTGGACTTCGTCGGGCCTCGGCGTGGCGCCGGCGGTGGTCGAGGTCCGGCAGGTGGCGCTCTCCAGTCCCGTCGCAGCGCGGGTGACCGAGGTCCGGGTCGCGCCCGGCGACGCGGTGGCCGAGGGCCAGGTGCTGGCGCGGCTCGACCCCGCAGAGGTGGACATGGAGCTGGCCATCGCCTCGGCGGAGCTGAAGCGGCTGGAGCTGGAGGTCTCCTCCCGCGAGGTGGAGCTGCACGACGAGCGCTACGAGACCTCCAGCCGGCTGGCGGCCGAGTCCGAGCGCGCGGCGCTGGAGGTGACCCGGCTGGTCGCCGAGGGCGAGCAGGACCGCTCGGAGCTGGCGCAGCTCGACGAGCAGCTCGCCCGTGAACAGGCGCTGGTGAACGAGGGGCTCGCCCGCTCCGAGAACCTGAACGCGCTCAAGCTCAAGCGCGCTGCGCTGGCTCGCAAGGTCGAGGAGTTCAAGGGCGCGGTGGCGCAGGCCCGCGCCAACGCCGCGTCCACGACCCAGCGTCTGGGCCAGTGGCGCCAGGCCGCGGCCGCGAAGTCCACCCCCGGCTCGCACATCGGTCCGCAGCTCGCGCCCGGCCACGCCGCGGTGGAGGCCCAGGGCGAGCGGGTGCGCCAGCTCGAGCTCTTACGCGCGCGGCTGGAGCTGAAGGCGCCGTTCGCCGGGCGCGTGGACGCGGTGCTCCTGCGCGCGGGCGCGGTGGCCGCCCAGGGTGTCCCGGTGCTGAGCGTGGTGGACGACCGTCCGGCCACCGCCATCGCCTACGTGGACCAGCGCTGGGCGGGGCGGGTGCGCGTGGGCGACGCGGCCTCGCTCGCTCCCAGCGACCGCTCGGGTCCGCCGCTGGCAGGGCGGGTGGTCGCGCTGGGCGCGGCCATCAGCGAGGTCCCGGCCCGGTTCCGCCACATCCCCTCCGAGCCGTCGTTCGGCCGGGACGTGTTCATCCGCCTCGACGTGCCGGCGCCGCTGCCCGGCCAGGCCTTCAACGCCACCTTCCGGCGCGGAGCGACGGGACTGGCCA
>CAZAIE010000044.1:0-15874 GCA_964485035.1 uncultured Myxococcaceae bacterium
ACCGCTACGCGCAGGAGGGGACGCTGTTCGCCCACCTGGCCGACCCTGCGGTGGACGAGGTGCCCTGCGCGCGCGGCACCGTCGACCCCTCGGCGTGCTACGTGGCGGCCTCCGTCGAGGACCTGGCGCTCCTCGGCTTCTCGGCCCAGCCGGCGATCGACGCCGCGACCGGCCAGCCGATCGCTCGGGTGCCGGCCGAGGACGCCCAGCGGCTGCACGAGGCGGGGCTCCCCGTCCGCACCGCGGCCGAGCAGCTGCTGCGGCACGTCGGGGGAGTGCTGCGCCGCCACGCCAACGCCTTCCTCGGCGTCCAGGAGGTGCAGGGGCTGCTGGACGCGTTCGAGAAGACGCACCCGGCCCTGGTCCGCGAGGCGGCTGGCAAGGTCCCGGTCCCGCTGCTCACCGAGGTGCTCCGCCGCCTCACCGACGAGGGCGTCTCCATCCGCAACCTGCGCGCGATCCTCGAGGCACTGACCGAGCCCGGCGCCGAGTCGGACTCGCTCGCGCTGTCGGAGCGGTGCCGGCGCGCGCTCAGGCGTCACCTCTCGCACCGCTACGCGCAGGAGGGGACGCTGTTCGCCCACCTGGCCGACCCTGCGGTGGAGGAGCTGCTGCGCGACGCGGTGAAGGCCGCGCCCGAGCCCGGCGGCCTCGCGCTCGACCCGGTCCAGGCGATCGCCATCCTCGACGGCGTTCGCGAGGCGCTGGGCGGCGAGCAGGGCGGCGTGATCCTCGCCTCGCCCGACGTGCGGCGGTGCCTGCGCAAGCTGGTGGAAGGGTCCTTCCCGAACGTCGTCGTGCTGACCTACACCGAACTCGTGCCCGACCTGCAGGTGCGACCGGTTGGGAAGGTGTCGCCTGCTTTCGCCCGCGCAGCGTGAAACCCGGTTGGACTTCGACTCAGACCGGAAGGGGCCCCGAGCCGTTGCCGCTGGGGTCCTTGGGGGGCTCCACGGGTGCAACGGGAGCGGCCGGAGCAGCGGGCGTCTCAGCGAGCGACCCAGACGGGGCGACGGCAGGCGCAGCGCTCTCGATGTGGTTCACGCGGTCGCGCAGTTCCTTGCCGGTGCGGAAGAGGATGCCGCGCTTGGGCTTGACCGGAATCACCTGCCCCGTCTTCGGGTTGCGGCCCTGGTAGCCCTCGTAGTGCTTCACGTGGAAGGCGCCAAGCCCGCGGATCTCGATGTTCTTCCCGGCGCAGAGCGCGTCCTTCATGCTCTCGAAGATCGTCTCGATCGTCGATTCGGCCTGCTTCTGCGTGATGCCACGCTTCTGCACGAGGATGGCGATGAGATCGCTCTTCAGCATGGACGTTCCCCAACCGACGGAGGGCCGATTTGTGGAAACCGGCGCGAACGGTGACTGAAACGGCCGTAAGCCTAGCAGAACGTTGAGCTTTTGCAAGCAAGCCTACGGAAGGAGGTCTCGAGGGCCCGTTTTTCGCTCTCGGGGAAAGGCCAGCGATATCAACGGACTGTTCGCCAGCGAGCGCCGAACGACGCGTAAGTCCTTGACCCGTCGTCTAGGGGGCTGGATTCCCTGCCTTTTCCTTCCCGGCCGTTTTCGCCTCGAGCAGCGGCTTTGCGAGCGCTGCGAGGTCAACCTGGGCCAGCAGTTCGCGCCCCTGCTTGTCCGCCGCAGCGAAGACCTCGGCGAGGCGCTTCGTGGAAGCGTCTTCAGAGGGGGCCTCGGTCGCGAAGTCGAAGAGCGTCCCGCCCGCGGCTTCGGCGACGTCCACGAGGCGGATCTGCTCGGGCGCGCGCCCCGGGACGACCCCGCCGTTGACTCCCTCTGCGAGCAGCCCCCCCTGCTTCAAGAGGTCGATGGCGTCCGCCACGTCGACGACGTCCAGCCCGAGGTCGCGGGCGAACGTCCCAGGCTTCGGCGCGGGCTTGGCGAGCTGGAAGGCGACCACCGCCTCGAGCACGATGCGCGCGCAGAGGACCTCGCGCGCCCGGGCGTCGTCGACCTTGCCGAGGCGGGCGGTGGTGATGGCGTACTGCAGCGCGTAGGCGAGGCGGGCGCCGAAGAGCACGATGAGCCAGCTCACGTAGACCCAGAGCAGGAAGAGCGGGATGGCCCCGACCGAGCCGTAGATGGCGTTGTAGCGGAAGCTGTGGGTCGCGAAGAAGGCGTACAGCAGCTTGGCGATCTCCCAGGCCGTCGCAGCGACCAGGGCCCCCACCAGCGTCGCGCGGCGGCTCACCTTGGCGTTGGGCACGCCGTAGTAGAGGAACGCAAAGAGGAAGACCGAGCTGGCCCAAGGGACCAGCGCCAGCATCCCGGCAGGAAGAGCGTGGGCGACGTAGGAGCGGGCCATGCCGCTCGCCAGGGCGCTCACGCCGATGGCGATGGGCCCCAGGGTCAGCACGCACCAGTAGATGATCGCCCGCTTGAAGATGGTCCGCGGCCGCGTCACCCCCCAGATCTCGTCGAGGGAGCGCTCGATGTTGTGGAACAGGCCGATGGCCGAGGCGAGCAGCACCAGGCCACCGAGGCCGCCCATCGCACTCGCGGACGCGCGGGCGATGAACTCGTCGAGGTACCCGCCTATCTGCTCGGCGACGCCGGGGGCGAGGTTGCTGAAGACGAACTCGTGGACCGCGCGGCGCAGAGACTCCTGGCCGGCCGCGCGCACGATGGCGAAGACCACCGCCAGCAGGGGCACGATGGACAGCATCGTGATGTAGGTGAGCGCAGACGCCCGCAGGGCGATCTTCTCGCCGCGGAAACCGTGGATGACGGTGCGGGCCGCGCGGACCGCGTCTGCGACGACGCGGCCCCCACGGCTCTTCTCCAGGCGGACCTCGGCGCCCGCCCACCAGGCCTCGAGCCGGCTCGCGATCGAGCGGTCGTCCATGGTCTAGCGGCGGCGGGTGAGCAGGCGCTCGATGAGCGCCTTCGAGGTGCGGGTGAGCTCCACGAAGACCACGCCCATCCCCGGCGGCTCTGCGCAGCCGGGGTGCACCACCCGCACCACCTCGCCCACTCCTTCGATCGTCTCGATCTCCTCCATCAGCAACGTGAAGCGCAGGGCGACCCGCGTGCCTACCGGGAGCGGCGCGTCACTGCGGATGAACGCGCCGGACCGGCTGATGTTGGAGACGTACTCGACGATGAACTCTTCGACGCTCGCGAACTCGCGGTTGATGGCATGGCGGGTCTCGCGGCGCTTCTCTGCACCCGGGTTCTTGTGATCCGCGGCCATGCGAGCGTCCTTTCTGCTGCGACTAGGCCCCCTTCAGCTCTTCGGGCTTCGCCGGCTCGGCCACCGGAGCCTCGACGCCGGGCGCCGTCGGTGCGACCGGGGCCTGCGGCTGCGCCTGCTGGTTCTGGGCCTGTTGGTTCTGTTGGTTCTGCTGGTTGCGCGAGCGGTCGCGGCGGTCGCGGTCACGACGGCCCTCGCGGCCACCCTCGCGGGGCTCCTTGCCCTCCCGGCCTTCCTTGCCCTCACGACCACCCTCACGACCCTCGCGCTCGTGGCGCTCGGGCTTGGCCTCGCGAGGCTGCTCCCGGCCCTCGGCGCCCTCCCCGTCCTCACGGTCCTTCCCGCCCCCGCGCTGCGGACGGTCGGCCTTGCCGTAGATGTCGAACTGCTCCTGGTGGTAGTTCGGCTGCGGGCGGACGTGGATGGACTTGTTGAAGCGGTCCATGAGGTAGCGCAGCTCGTCGCGCTCGTCGGCCTGGAGGACGCGGCCGACGTCCGGGTGGCAGTTCACCACCAGCGTCGCCTCCTTGTAGTTGGTCGCCTCGCGGCGGATCTCGCGGAAGATCTCGTAGGCGATGGTGCTCTTGCTCTTGAGGTGGCCGCGGCCGTCGCAGTAGCTGCACGGCTCGTTGAGCGTGCGGCCGAGCGACTCGCGCACGCGCTTGCGGGTCATCTCCACCAGGCCCAGCTCGCTGATCTTCAGGACGTTGGTCTTGGCCTTGTCGCGGCCGAGCGCATCCTGGAGGGCCTTGAAGACCTTCTCCCGGTTCTGCGCCTTATCCATGTCGATGAAGTCGATGATGATGATGCCGCCGATGTTGCGCAGCCGGAGCTGGTAGACGATCTCCTTGGCCGCCTCGATGTTGATCTTGGTGATCGTCTCCTCGAGGCTCTTCTTCCCGACGTAGCGGCCGGAGTTGACGTCGATGGCGGTGAGCGCCTCGGCCTGGTCCATGATCAGGTAGCCGCCGCTCTTCAGCCACACCTTGCGCTGCGACGCCTTCTGGATCTCGTGCTCGATGCCGTAGGCGTCGAAGATGGGCTCGTCGTTGTCGTGGAGGACGACGCGCTCCTTGAGCGCCGGGTCCTGCAGCTCGAGGAATCCGCGGATGCGGTCCCACTCGATGCGGTCGTCGATGACCAGCTTGTCCACGTCCTGCGCGAAGAGGTCGCGGGTCGCGCGCAGCGCGAGGTCGAGGTCGGGGTGCAGCAACGCCGGGGCGCCCATCTTCTCCTTCTTGGCGCCCACCGTGTTCCAGATGGAGATGAGGAACTTGGCGTCGGCCTCGAGCTTCTCGGTGGAGATGTTCTCGGCCACCGTGCGGACGATGAAGCCGGTGCCCTGGGGGCGCAGCCGGTCCACGATCTCGCGCAGGCGGCGGCGCTCGCTCTCCCGGTCGATGCGGCGGCTGATGCCCACGTGGTCCACGGTGGGCATGAACACCAGGTGCCGGCCGGGAAGGCTGATGTGGCTGGTGACGCGGGCGCCCTTGGTGCCGATGGGGTCCTTGGCCACCTGGACGATGATCTCCTGGCCGACCTTCAGGAGGTCCTGGATGTTGGCCATCTTCTTCTGCGGCTTGCCGCCACTTCGCTCCTCGTGGCCGTTGCGCTCGCCGTTGCGCTCTCGCTGGCCGTGCTGGCCCTGCTCGCGCCCCTCACGCCCCTGCTCGCGTCCCTCTCGCCCCGGCTCGCGCCCCTCCTCCTCGCCACCACGCTCGCGGGCCTCGCGACGAGCCATGCCGCCGCGGCGACGACGACGGCCGCGGTCTCGGCCGCGGGGCTCGCCGCGCTCGTCCTTGCCCCCGTCCTTCGAGCCTTCCCGTGCACCGTTGGCCTGGCCGTTCGGCTGCGCGGGAGCAGCCTCGCCACTGGCTGCGGCGGCCGGCGTCTCGGCGGTTCCCTCGGCCTTCACCTCGGCAGCGGGCGCGTCCGCAGGCGCCGAACTCGGAGCCGGCGCCGCCTCGGGGGCAGCGGGCTCGACCTTCGTCTCCGCGGCCTCGACCTTCACGGGCTCGGCCTCGACCCTCACCGGCTCAGCCTCGACCTTCGCCGGCTCGGCAGGGGCCTCGACCTTCGGCTGCGGAGGAGCCGTAGTGGCCGGCTCGGGCTTCACCTCGGCCTGCTCCGCCTTCTGCTCGACCTTCACCTCGGGCTGCGAGGGCTGTGCAGGAAGCTCCGCCTTGAGATCGGCAGGCGCGGCGGCCTCGACCGCTCCCTCGGACTTCTCGTCCTCGCCCTCGTCCTCCCCCTCGTCGCCGTCGCCATCAGCGGCATCCGCGGCATCGGCAGCGGACTCCTCGTGGGCGTGCTCCTCCGGGTAGGCGTCCTCGATGTCCTCGTGCTCGCCCTCGGTGAGGTCGAACTGCTGCTCGCTGAAGTCGGGGTCGTAGAAGACGTCGCTGACGTAGAGGAATGCGGCCTTCTCGAGGCCCACGTCCACGAAGGCCGCCTGCATGCCCGGGAGCACCCGGACCACGCGGCCCTTGTAGATGTTGCCGACGATGCCCTTGTCCTTCTTCCGCTCGAGGTAGAACTCGCTGATCGTCCCGTTGTCGACGAGCGCAACGCGCGTCTCGACGCCGGTGGCGTTGATCACCAGGGTGGAACCCATTGCTGTTCCTTCGAGGCCTCTGCCCCCGGCTACCCGACGCTCGGGCGCCCTGGGCGCAGTGCCTCACGGCACGCGACTCGACCGCTCACCCACTCCCGCCTCGCCCGAGGGCGCGCGGAACGCTGTGGTGACGCTTCGTGGTCCGTACCTCTCTACCGCTCACGGTGCGACTGGAGCGGCTCGTGCTTGGGCCGGGAGGCCCGATGTCCAAGGAGGCAAGGCCAGCGAGCGTCGCGACCTTCCCCCGATAACCGTTCTCCGGAAGCCCCCACGGGCAATCCGGCAAATCCTGGAAGACTCTGTCTGTCGGCCCGGCTGCTCTCACCAGCAGGCGCTCTCGGACCGGGGCCAAACTCCCGGTTCTCACCCGAAAAACACGCCCTTCACGGACCGTCAATCAATGTTCGGCGGGCACTCTACCAGCGCCCTTCCGGAAAAACCAAGCCTCATTCCACCGGGGGTGACTCACCCTGGAGAGCCTCCTCCCCGGAACCCGGCTCGTTGAACACCACGTCGGTCTTCACGATGCGGCTGGGCGAAATGCCCGGGAAGGCGGCGCGCAAGACCTCCATGGGCTTGGCGCTCCCCTCCTGGCCTCCCCGCAGCTCGAAGACCACGGCGCGGGGTCCGTCGCAGCACAGCGAGAGGACCACCTCCCTGAGGTCGATGACACGAACCCGCCCGCGGTTCTTCCCCTCGGCCTTCACCCTCGTGCTCTCCACCTTCTCCTGGGCGAGGAAGTCCTGGACTCGGCGCGCGAGGTCCTCTCCCTCGGGCACGTCGAACTCGACGCGGTAGCGCACCGCGCGCAGGTCGGCGGCCAGCCCCGGCGCGGTCTTGTCGACGACCTGCACCTCGCGCAGGGGCAGCATCCCCGGCAACTCGGGAGCCACCGCCGCGCGGATCGCCTCGGGGGTGAGCAACTCCGCGAGCTCCAGGTCGATGAACTCGGTCTCGGACTCGATGCCCACCGGGCACGCCGGCCCGAACGAGACCCGGGGCCTGGGGTTGAAGCCCTGCGAGTACGACACCGGCAGCGCCGACCGCCGCAGCGCGCGCAGCAGCGCGTGCATGGTCTCCAGGTGGCTCAGCGCGATGGCCCGCCCTTCCTTGGCGTAGCGCAGCCGCGCCACCGGCCCCTTCACCCGCGCCGGGGGATTCGGGTCGACCGGCGGGGCCTCCACGGCTGGGGGCAACGGCGGCAGGTCGCTCACCGTGTGCAGCCGGTTCTCGAAGGTCTTGAAGTCGCAGGCGCCGCAAGCACTGCAGCGGCCGGCGAGGCAGTCCTCGCGGGGCTCGGCGGCGCGGCTGCGTGCCCGCTCGTCGAGGAGGAACGCCTTGGAGACGCCAGCGTCCAGGTGGTCCCACGGCAGGACCTCGGACTCGTCCCGCGCGCGCAGGGCCATGAACGCGGCGTCGACGCCATGCTCGGCGGTCATCGCGCCCATCGCCTGGTCCCAGCGCTCGAAGGAGAAGTGCTCGCTCCACCCGTCGAGCACCTGTCCCGAGCGCCAGGCGGCGTGCACCGCGGTGGCCATCCGCCGGTCCCCGCGCGCGAGCGCGCCTTCGATCAGCGAGCCTTTTGCCTCATGGTACTTGTACGCAATCGGTCCCTTGCGCGGGAACGCGCCGCGCAAGAGGTCGTGCTTGCGGATGGTCTCGGGGATGTCATCCATCGCGTCCCACTGGAACGGCGTGAAGGGCTTGGGGACGAAGGTCGAGACCGAGACGTTGATCATCGCCTCCCGGCGGATCTCCTTGGCGACCCGGTGGGCGCGCTTGGCCAGCTCCGCGATGCCCACCACGTCCTGGTCGGTCTCGGTGGGCAGGCCGATCATGAAGTACAGCTTCACCAGGCTCCACCCGTTGCGGAAGACCGAGCGCACCGCGGCCAAGAGGTTCTCCTCGGAGTTGCCCTTGTTGATGACGCGGCGCAGCCGGTCGGTCGCGGCCTCGGGCGCGATGGTGAAGCCGGTCTTGCGCACCTTGGCGATCTGCTGCGCCAGGCGCTCGGTCATGGTCTCGGTGCGCAGCGAGGGCAGGGAGATGGCGATGCGCTCGGGGCCGAAGCGCGCGAAGAACGACTCGAGCAGCTCGTTGAGGCAACCGTAGTCGCCCGCGGAGAGCGAGAGGAACCCGACCTCTTCCCAGCCGGTGCGCGCGAGGCCGGTCTCGGCGGCGCGCAGGATGGTCGACGGCGCCCGCTGGCGCTGGGGCCGGGAGACCATGCCCACCTGGCAGAAGCGGCACCCGCGCACACACCCGCGCTGGATCTCCAGGGGCAGCCGGTCGTGCACCGCCTGCATGAAGGGCACGATGGGCCGGTCGGGCATGGCGACGCGGTCCAGGTCGGCGACGATGCGGCGGGTGACCTTCTCGTAGCCCGCCAGCAGCGGCTCGATGGCGGCCACGGTCCGGTCTGCGCCGTAGTGCACGCGGAACAGCGAGGGGACGTAGACCCCGCGAACCCGGGCCAGCCGCTCGAGCAGCTCGCGGCGGCTGCCACGCGCCTGCCTCCACTCGGCGACCACGTCGCTCACCTCGAGCGCCACCTCCTCGCCGTCGCCCAGGACCATGGCGTCGAAGAAGGGAGCCACCGGCTCGCCGTTGAAGGTGCAGGGCCCGCCAGCGAGGACCAGCGGGTGAGACTCGTCGCGCTCGGAGGAGAGCAGCGGCACCCCGGCGAGGTCGAGCATCTCCAGGACGGTGGTGTAGCAGGCCTCGAACTGCAGCGAGAACCCGAGCACGTCGAAGTCGCGCGCGGGGGCGCGGGACTCGAGCGCCCACAGGGGCAGGCGGCGGGCGCGCATCGCCGCGGCCATGTCCGGCCAGGGCATGAAGACCCGCTCGCAGGCCACGTCCGGGCGGGAGTTGAGCACGTGGTAGAGCACGCGGAAGCCCACGTTGCTCATCCCCACCTCGTAGGTCTCGGGGAAGCAGAGGCCCCACGTCACGCGCATCGCGTGGAGGTCCTTCGCCACGGCGTTGACCTCGCCGCCCACGTAGCGGCTGGGCTTGTTCGCCGCGAGCACGAGCGCGTCGACGTCGAGGGGCTTGAAGCGGTTCACGAAAGGCTCCGGGGCAGCTCGCCGGGAGGGCCCGGACGCGAGGGGCCTGCATGTTACGGAGCCGTCGCCGCACCGCAAGCGCGCTTTCGGGCGCGGCGCGCGCTCAGCCCACCGACGCCAGGCGCGCGAGCTTCGCGGCGCCCCGCAGCCGGTACAGGGCCCGCAGCTCCGCGAGCAGCCCCTCGAGGAGGCCGGGACGGATGAAGCGGGCGTCCAGGTAGCCCGCGTAGCCGCGCCCCAGCCCGTTGGCGTGGACATACCGCTCGCGCGCCTCGAGCCCCAGGTCCGTCCGGTACCGGACGCGGTCGAACAGGCGCGTCCGCAGCTCCCCGGCTCCCCCGCGCGCACCGTGCTTCCAGAGGTGCAGCGCCCCAGTGGCGAACTTGTCCACCTCGGCCTGCACCTCGAGCTCCAGCAGCGAGACGGTCCGGTCCTGCAGCGCCTGCAGGGCGAGGTAGACGAAGTGCGAGACGCCCTCGGCCGCGAGGGCGAAGGAGGGGAGCAGGACCTCGAGGAAGCGCCGCGGCCCTCCCTCCCCGAGCTCGGGCAGGCGGGCCAGCACGTCCGGGGCGAGGACCAAGCCGATCTCGAGCTCCCCTCCCCGCTCCACCACCAGCAGCTCCTCGGCGGCGAGCGGGCGCAACAGCCGGGCTCGCGGCTCGGGCACCAGGTGGTCGGCCACCTGCCCCGGCGCGCTCACGCCGTAGATGATCTCCAGGGCCCGCTGCAGCTCGCCGAGCACGTCACTGCACCGTCCCCGGCTTGACGAACGCCGGGACGACGCCCTGCTCGGCCAGGAGCCGCGTGAGCCGGTCCGAGCCGGTCCTCACCCAGCGCTCGTAGATGCGCACCACTCCACGGTTGGTGGTCACCGCCACGCGCTCGCTGACCTCATTGAAGAGGTCGACGAT
This sequence comes from uncultured Myxococcaceae bacterium, assembly GCA_964485035.1. Classification (GTDB taxonomy): domain Bacteria; phylum Myxococcota; class Myxococcia; order Myxococcales; family UBA5297; genus CAZAIE01. Next base: position 9,802 of record CAZAIE010000044.1, read on the forward strand.
GGACCCGAACTTCTCGCACAGCTCGGAGTAAAGGCCCCCGAAGGCTCCTGGCGCGGTGCGTTCGCGGCTCATCCGCGCCAGCGCGGCATAGGCCGAGCCGCCCATGGCGATGTAGTAGTCGAGGTCGACGACGCGGCGCTCCAGCGAGTCGGAGAAGAAGCCGGCGACGTAGAGCGAGCCGTCGCCGAGGCGCCGCAGCGCCGCGATGCGCTCCTCGCGGGTGCCCTCCAAGGCGCGGGAGAGCTGGAGCGCGAGCGGCTCCTCCTCCACGGCGTCGTCGGGGCCGACCGTGTACAGCTCCCGCGCGTCGCTGAACCGGGAGAGCAGATCCACCAGGTAGAACTCCGTCACCTGGTCCAGCGGCGTGCGCTGGCTGCGCATGGCCTCCTCGAGCAGGGACCGGAAGTACTCCTGCAGGCTCTCCGTGGTGACCAGGGTCGTCTCGCTCATGGTGTCCTCGCTTCTCCCGTCCGGCTCGTCGGCCCGCCTTTCCGTGGCCCTGCTGAACAAAAGAATAGCACGCCGCGCACCGGATTTCGACATTTCCCCAATGATGACGGCAGGATGCGCTCGGCAAGACTTGCCGGGCCGGTCAGGCAGGTCATAGCGACACCAGGACGACCCGAAAAGCCGAGGAGTCACAAGGGGCTGGAATGTGGGAAATCGGGGTCCGCCGCGGGCGAAGGGCTTGACGCTCTGATCGCGATGGTTAGAGTACCCGCGCTTTGGCACTCGGACGGTTGGAGTGCCAAGTCCCTCAACCGAGCGCCCGGGCGGAAGTCATCGGGCCAGTCGAAACAAAGGAGACGCACATGAAGATTCGCCCCCTGCAGGACCGCATCATCGTCAAGCGCGTTCAGGAGGAGGAGAAGACCAAGGGCGGCATCATCATCCCCGACAGCGCGAAGGAGAAGCCGCTGGAGGGCCAGGTGATCGCCGTCGGCAACGGCAAGGTCATGGAGGACGGCAAGGTCCGCGCCCTCGACGTGAAGGCCGGCGACCGCGTGCTCTTCAACAAGTACAGCGGCACCGAGGTCAAGATCGACGGCGAGGAGCACCTCATCCTCCGCGAGGACGACATCCTCGGCGTGCTCGAGAAGTAAGGCCCCCGCAACCAGCGCAAGGACAAGAACATGGCCAAGGACATCCTGTTTGACGTGAAGGCCCGCGAGGCGATCCTCCGCGGCGTCAACACCCTCGCCGACGCAGTCAAGGTGACGCTTGGGCCCAAGGGCCGCAACGTGGTCATCGAGAAGTCGTTCGGCTCCCCCACGATCACCAAGGACGGCGTGACCGTCGCCAAGGAGATCGAGCTCGAGAACAAGTTCGAGAACATGGGCGCCCAGATGGTCAAGGAGGTCGCCTCCAAGACCAGCGACGTCGCCGGTGACGGCACCACCACCGCGACCGTGCTCGCGCAGGCCATCTACCGCGAGGGCAGCAAGCTCGTGGCGGCCGGCCACAACCCCATGGAGATCAAGCGGGGCATCGAGAAGGCCGTCACGAAGATCACCGACGAGCTGAAGAAGATGTCCAAGCAGACCCAGGACCCGAAGGAGATCGCCCAGGTCGGCACCATCAGCGCCAACGGCGACACCACCATCGGGACCATCATCGCCAAGGCGATGGAGAAGGTCGGCAAGGAAGGCGTCATCACCGTCGAGGAGGCCAAGGGCCTGGAGACGACGCTGGACGTGGTCGAGGGCATGCAGTTCGACCGCGGCTACCTGTCGCCCTACATGGTGACCGACCCCGAGCGCATGGAGGCCGTGCTCGAGGACGCCTACATCCTCATCAACGAGAAGAAGATCTCGAACATGAAGGACCTCCTGCCGGTGCTCGAGCAGGTGGCCCGCAGCGGCAAGCCCCTGCTGATCATCGCGGAAGAGGTCGAGGGCGAGGCGCTGGCGACGCTGGTGGTGAACAAGCTGCGCGGCACGCTGCACGTGTGCGCGGTGAAGGCGCCCGGCTTCGGCGACCGCCGCAAGGCCATGCTCGAGGACATCGCGACCCTCACCAACGGCAGCCTCATCGCCGAGGAGATGGGCATCAAGCTGGAGTCGGTCCGCCTGGACCAGCTCGGCCGCGCCAAGCGCATCACCATCGACAAGGACAACACCACCATCGTCGACGGCGCTGGGAAGAAGGAGGCCATCCAGGCCCGGGTGAAGCAGATCCGCACCCAGATCGACGAGACCACCAGCGACTACGACCGCGAGAAGCTGCAGGAGCGGCTGGCCAAGCTGGTCGGCGGCGTCGCGGTGATCAACGTCGGCGCGGCGACCGAGACCGAGATGAAGGAGAAGAAGGCCCGGGTCGAGGACGCGCTGCACGCGACCCGCGCGGCGGTCGAGGAGGGCATCGTCCCCGGCGGCGGCGTGGCGTACATCCGCGCGCTCAGGGCCCTGGACGCCGTCGAGGCGCCCGGCGCCGAGAAGTTCGGCGTGGACATCGTGCGCCGCTCGCTCGAGGAGCCCCTGCGCCAGATCGCCGAGAACGGCGGCGCCGAGGGCAGCATCGTGGTGAACCGCGTCCGCGAGTCGAAGGAGCAGAACTTCGGCTACAACGCCGCGGCCTCCGAGTACGAGGACATGGTCAAGGCCGGCATCATCGACCCGACCAAGGTGTCCCGCACCGCGCTGGTCAACGCCGCCTCCGTCGCGGCGCTGATGCTCACCACCGAGGCGATGGTCGCCGAGCGCCCCAAGGAGGAGAAGGAAGCGGGCCCCGGCATGCACGGCGGGATGGGCGGCATGGGCGGGATGGGGATGTAGTCTTCCCCTGACGTACCGGCAGTCCGGGAGGCCCCTGCAGCCGCAGGGGCCTCCCTTTTTTTTGCGCCCTCTGTTAGTTCGTCCGCATGCTCTTCCCGCGACTCGCCGCGCTCGTGGCGGCGCTGACCGCCCTGGGGTGCAGCACCGTCCCCGTGAAGGTCCGCCCGGGCCCGGTGCTGCCCATCCAGGCCCTGGCCGTCTACCCGTGCACGTTCCGGTGGGACGAGCCCGCCTACCGCTCCTTCGAGCTCTCGGAGACCCTGGCGCTGCAGGCGCTCGAGACCGGGCGCTACGCGGTCTTCGGCCCCGGCGAGTTCCGGCTCGTCCGCGGCAGCTCCGACAACCCCTTCGTGGGCTCGGACATCGCGCTGCAGCTCGCCGACCGCGGACTCTCGCCCCTCTCGGCGCTGGTGGTGAAGCCCACCCTGGAGAAGCGGGCCCAGAGCCAGCTCAAGCAGGTCTTCGACGAGAACGGGAAGGCGAAGGGGGCGGCGCGGGTGGAAGAAGCGACGCTGGTCGCGCGGCTGGAGGTCTTCCACTCCGCCAGCCGCGAGGTGGTGGCGGACGCCACCGCGAGCGTGGAGGTGGACCCGCTCGCCCCCAGGGACGCCAGCGACCCGCTCCCCGAGGCGACCCTGCTGCTGCGCCGGATGATGGCCGCGGTCCTCGACGGCGTCGCCGAGCGGGCGCCCGGGTCGGAGTCGGTGCGGGCGGCAGGCTTCGATTACGTGTGGAACCCCAAGGCGGCGCTCGAGTTCTCGATGGACAACAAGCCCGCCTTCGCCGACGCCCTGGCGCGGCTCGACGCGCTGGAGCAGGACGTGGCGCTGGAGTCGCGGATGCGCTTCTTCCTCCCGGACGAGGACCCGGCGCTCGTGGGCCGCTTGAAGCGGATGCCGGGTGGTCTCTACGTGACCCGGGTCGGGGCCGCATCGGCAGCCGGGCTGTTGCCAGGCGACCTGATCGTGTCCGTCAACGGCGAGCCGGCGCTGCCCCAGGTGCTCGACCGGGCCCTGCGCCAGGCGCTGCCGGGCCAGCCGCTGGCGCTGAAGGTGCGGCGCAGCTCGGGCCTGCTGGACGTCGTGCTGCCGTGATCAGGCGTTGCCCACCCGCGCGTCGACGAACTCGGAGATGTAGCGCAGGTCGTCGCCGCCCAGGCGCACGAAGCGGATGCCCATGCCCCCACCCTCGCTGTAGCGGTAGTGGTAGCGGACCTCGCCCACCGCGCGGATGGGGGCGATGCCCGGCAGGTCGATGCACAGGTCGAAGTGCTGGCCGACCGGCAGCACCTGCTCGGTGAGGAAGAAGGAGCCACCGCGGGAGAGGTTCCGCACGGTGCAGCGGATGACCCCGCGCGGCCCCTCGATGCGGCCCGGGACGCCACAGAACACGCGCTCGTTGCGACGGGTGTATCCAGCGGTCATGACGCTCCTCTCGGTCCCCCGGATTGCCCAAGGGTAGGTCAATGGCGGGAGCCGGGGAATGCCCCGGTTGCGCTCCCGCGCGTGCAACGCGTCCGCGTTCCGCTACAATCCGCCGCCCCGCGGGGGGCGAGAGGACGCGAGCACGTGGCCGAGATGTGGACGATCCAGCGCGTCCTGACCTGGACGAGCGACTACTTCAAGCGCAAGGGCCTCGACGCCCCGCGGCTGACGGCGGAGCTGCTGCTCGCGCACGCCCTGGGCCTCGAGCGCATCCGGCTCTACGTGGAGTTCGACCGCCCCCTGAACAAGGAGGAGCTGGCGGCCTTCCGCGCCAGCGTCGAGCGGCGGGCGTCCGGCGAGCCGACGTTCTACCTCTTGGGCCAGCGCGAGTTCTTGGGCCGGCGCTTCAAGGTGGACCCGCGGGTCCTCGTGCCACGACCGGAGACCGAGCTGGTGACCGAGGCGGCGCTCGAGAAGCTTCCCCCGACCGCCCCGAGCGTCCTGGAGCTGTGCACCGGCTCGGGGTGCATCGGGCTGTCCATCGCCGCCGAGCGCGAGGCGGTGCGGGTGACGGCGGTGGACCTGTCTGCTCCCGCGCTCGCCGTGGCCCGCGAGAACGCCGAGGCCCTGGCCCTCACCGGACGCGTCGAGCTGCTCGAGGGCGATCTCTTCGCGCCGGTCGCGGGGCGGACGTTCGACCTCGTGGTCGCGAACCCGCCCTACATCGAGTCCGCGGTGCTGCCTACCCTCTCGGCCGAGGTTCGCCGGGAGCCCGCCCTCGCGCTCGACGGCGGGCCGGACGGGCTCGACGTGTACCGCCGGCTGGTGGCTGCCGCGCCGGCACACCTCGCCCCGGGCGCGTGGCTCGTCCTGGAGATCGGCGAGGGGCAGGGCCCAGCGCTGCTCCAGCTCTTCGCGGCCGCCGGGCTCGTCGACGGCGAGATCCGGCAGGATCTCGCGCGGCTGGAACGAATCGCCCTGGCGCGGCGCGCCTGACACACCGCGCGTCCATCCCGGAGACAGTCCCTGCCCGGACCCCTGGCGCAGGGATTGCTTTTCACGGGATCCAGACGCTGTAGAGTGCGCCGCCTCACCAGCCCGGAGGAGCTGTCGGATGGACAAGATCGTCGTCGTCGGGGGGAAGCGGTTGCAGGGCGAGGTGGTGATCAGCGGGGCCAAGAACGCCGCGCTGCCCATCCTCGCCTCCTCGCTGCTGGCGCGGGGGACGCACCACTTCCGCAACGTGCCCGGCCTCGCCGACGTGGCCACCATGTGCAAGCTGCTCGGCACCATGGGCGCCCCTGCGGAGCGCGGCACCGGGAAGCGCTCCGACGCAGTGACCATCGACGTCGGGAACGTGACCCCCGAGGCGCCCTACGAGCTGGTGAAGACCATGCGCGCCAGCGTGCTCGTGCTGGGCCCGCTCGTCGCCCGCTACGGCCGGGCGCGGGTGTCGCTGCCGGGCGGGTGCGCCATCGGCGCGCGGCCCATCGACCAGCACCTGAAGGGGCTGGAGAAGCTCGGCGCCACCATCTCGCTGGAGCACGGCTACGTGGAGGCGCGTGCGAAGCAGCTGCACGGCGCGACCCTCACCTTCGACATGGTCACCGTCACGGGGACCGAGAACCTCATGATGGCGGCGTGTCTCGCGCGCGGGCGCACCGTGCTGGAGAACGCCGCGCGCGAGCCCGAGGTGGAGGAACTGGCGCGGGTGCTGAACAAGATGGGCGCGCGGGTCAGCGGCGCCGGCACCGACGTCATCACCATCGAGGGCGTGGAGGAGCTACGCCCGGTGGAGCACGCCATCCTCCCCGACCGCATCGAGGCCGGGACCTTCCTGGTGGCCGCGGCGCTCACCCGCGGGGACATCCACCT
>CAZAIE010000045.1:0-1661 GCA_964485035.1 uncultured Myxococcaceae bacterium
GGAATCCCTGAGGACGAGTGCCTCACCGAGGCCTCGACCTGTCAAAGTCGGGTGCTAGGTGCAGGGGGAAAGCCCGCGACGTGGGGGGCGCTGGGCGCGGTGGACTTCTCGGAGGTGGTGCGGGACGTCGAGTCGCTGCGCTGAAGCGGTCAGTTCCCCGCGAGCACCATCACCGACTTCACCACCGCCCCCACGAACAGCCCCATGGCCGCCACCCCGCCCACCATCACCGCGATGGGGTGGGCGTCCGCCCGCGTCGCGACCTCCTGGAACACGCGCTTGATCAGCGTGCGATGGCACTGCACGGCGACGTGCGCACCCAGGCCGCGCTGGAGCGTCTCGATCATCTCCGCCACGGTCTGGTAGCGGCGGGCACGGTCCTTCTCCAGGCCCTTGTTCACGAACCACGCGGTCTCCGCGGGCATCATCGGCTGCGTGGGGTGCTTCTTCATCGACACCACGCTCGGCTTCACCGTCTGCACGTCCTGGAGGATCTGGTCCACGGTCCGGGTGTCGTCCAGGTAGTGGTAGAGCGACATCAGCTCGTGGAGGATCACCGTCAGCGCGTAGGTGTCGGTCCGCTCGTCCACCTCGTCGTGGGCGCCCCGCGCCTGCTCCGGCGACATGTACAGCGGCGTGCCCATCACCACCCCGGCCTGGGTGCGGAACAGCTCGCGGCCAGCGCTCTTCCCGGCCTCCTGGCGCAGGGGGATGGGCTGGCCCGCGGGCAGCGGGATCTGGGAGGCGCCGATGCGCCGCGCGAGCCCCCAGTCCATGACCGTCACCTCGCCGAAGGGCCCGACCATGATGTTCGCGGGCTTCAGGTCGCGGTGAATGACGCCCTGGCCGTGCGCGTAGGCGACCGCGTTCAGCACGCCCAGGAAGATCTGCTGGCGCACGGTGAAGGTGAACCGCCGGTGGGCCTCGGGGTCGCCGGCCTGGAGCCGCTCGATGATCGTCGCCAGCGTCTCGCCCTTGAGGTGCTTCATCAGGAAGAAGTAGCGGCCGCGGTCGTCCACCCCGACGTCGTGGACGGGGACGATGTTGGGGTGCTCGAGGCTCCCCACCACGCGGATCTCGTCGACGAAGCGCAGCACGGCACCCAGGTCGGCCTCGGGGCGCAGCCGCTTCAGGGCCACCGCCCGGTCGATGTCGTGGTCCTTCACCAGCACCACCTCGCCCATCCCGCCCTCGCCCAGCGGCGCGACCGCCTCGAAGCGCTCGCGGGTCTGCAGCGAGACCGAGGGCTTGTTCCCCTCGAGGCGGACCTGCGGGAGCACGGTGGTCCGCACCGTCGTGGCGGCGGCCCGCCCCGCCTGGACGCCAGGCCGGTTCGCGCCGCTGACGAACGTCCGCTCGGCGTCGCCAGTGGCGGTAGCACTCGGAACGACGGTGGCTGCGAGTTCGTGGGCGTCGGGCATGGAGGCCTCCGGGGAGAAGCGTGAGTCTAGCCGGGGACGGGTTCGGAGGCCGCTCGTGGGGCCTCGAGTCTGGCACCGCGCCGGGGTCCCCGAGTCTGGCACCGCGCCGGGGTCGCCGAGTCTGGCACCGCGCCGGGTCCCCGAGTCTGGCACCGCGCCGGGGTCCCCGAGTCTGGCACCGCGCCGGGTCCCCGAGTCTGGCACCGCGCCAGGGTCCCCGAGTCTGGCACCGCGCCGGGG
>CAZAIE010000045.1:1761-15796 GCA_964485035.1 uncultured Myxococcaceae bacterium
GGGTCCCCGAGTCTGGCACCGCGCCGGGGTCCCCGAGTCTGGCACCGCGCCGGGGTCCCCGAGTCTGGCACCGCGCCAGGGTCGCCGAGTCTGGCACCAGGCCAGGAACAAGCGACGGACTCGTAACTCCGCATCACGACCTCCGCGTCATCTCTCTGACGCGCCTCCCCGGCGCCAGGAAAATCACAGGGATGGGGCCGTTCCACCCCGACCTGCGGGTCCAGCCGGGCAGATCCGGCAACAGGGCGAAAGCCGGTGGGTCCTGTCCCGGGTCCGTGAGAACCCGGACGCGGCGCTTCGGGACCCATTCCCCCGGCTCGGCCATGGTCGTGCGCTTGCAATCGTCACCTCGCGAAGGCTCGGACACGGAGGCGCGTCATGGTGGCAGCAAGGGACCTCACAGTGATGCCGGTCGTCGCGATGCGGCTGGCGCCCATCCTGGTGATCTCGGACGAGGACCTGGTGCAGGAGGCCGTCCGGCGGGCGCTCTGCGAGTTCGGCTATCGGGTGGTCTCGGTGCGCGCGGAGTCTGCCGCCCGCGACCTGCTGGAGCGCGAGCCGTTTGGCTGCGTCATCGTGGACGTGGAACTGCCGCGGCACGCCGGCCGGCACCTGCTCCAGCGCTGCCGGACGAGCCAGCCGCAGGCCCCGGTGATCGCCATCGGCAGGCGGCGGTCGCTGCGGCAGGCGCTGCGCAGCGCGGGGAGCGTCATCGCCGCCTCGCTGCAGAAGCCCTTCGCCGCGCCGTCGCTGGGCACGCTGGTGGAGTGGGTCCTCGACCGCCGGTTCCGGATGGCCGCGGCGCTCTCGCAGCGGACGCTGCGGGTGGTGAACTAGATGAGTCAGCAGGGATTGGTCATGACCGAGCTCGAACACCTGATGCGTGAGAACAACCGGCTGCGGCAGGAGCTGGCAGAGCTGAAGGACCTGGTCTACCGCGACGCGTTGACCGGGTTGCGCAACCGTCGCTACTTCGAGGAGCGGATGCAGGAGGAGCTGGCCCACGCCCGCCGCCACCAAGGGCAGGGCGCGGTGCTGCTGCTCGACCTGGACGAGTTCAAGCGCATCAACGACGAGCTGGGCCACCTGGCCGGAGACGCGGCGCTCTGCGACACGGCGGCGCTTTTGGAGCGCAGCGTCCGCGCCGACGACGTGGTCTGCCGGCTCGGCGGAGACGAGTTCGTGGTGCTGCTGCACAAGGCCGGGCTCGAGGGCGCCCAGAAGGTGGCCGCGAGGCTGCGCGCCCGGCTGGACGAGGAGCTGGGCCTGCCCGGGTTCTCCATCGGCATCGCGCTCTGGGACGAGCACGACCAGGAGCTCACTCCGGTGCTTCACCGCGCCGACGTGGCGATGTACGCCGACAAGGCCGCCCGCCGCGCCAGCCGGGAGCAGCTCTCCGAGGCCGCGTGAGCGCCAGGCTCTCCGCACACCGATGCGATGCACCCGGTCCTTCCCTCCTGGCCGCCGTCTGCTCCACAGTGGGCGCCGTGACCGAGGCACGACATCGAGGTCCGCACCCTGAGGACGCGGCGCTGTTCGCCCCCGACCAGCTCGGCCGGTTGCGCCTGGCGTTGGAGGAGGCCGGCTGGCTGCTGGGACGCGGCTATCCGCCCGACAGCCTCGCCGACCTGGTCTGCCGCCGGCACCAGCTCGCGGCGAGACAGAAGACCGCCGTGGTCCGCTCGATGTGCTCACCTGCCTCGGCGCGCAGCCGGGAGTCGAGGCGACGCCCGCCGGAGTCGATGGCCGGGCGGACGCTGCAGGTCGACGGCTTCAACCTGATCATCACGCTCGAGGTGGCGCTGGGCGGCGGGGTGTTGCTGCGCGGCGCGGACGGAGCCCTGCGCGATCTCGCTGGCCTGCGCGGCAGCTACCACCTGGTGGAGGAGACCGACCGCGCGCTCGACCTGCTCGGCGAGGCGTTCCGGCGCCATGCACCGGCGCGCGTGGTGTTCTTCCTCGACGCGCCCATCTCCAACTCGGGCCGCCTGCGTGCCCGCCTGCTCGAGTGCGCCCAGGGCTGGAACGTCCCCGTCGAAGCGCAGCTCGTCCCCGACCCGGACCGGGTGCTGGCGGGGCAGGAGGACGTGGTCACGAGCGACGCGGCGATCCTCGAGTCCGCCGCGTCGTGGGTCTCGCTGACCGACAGCCTGCTCCCGGCCATTTCCGGGGCGTGGGTCGTGGACCTGTCGTCGGCTGCTGCCTGAGCGCGCGCGCTCAGCCAATCCGCGTCTCCACCGCGGCGGTCGAGGCGTAGGTGCGTCCCTTTTCCAGACCCTTTGCGTGCTGCGCGCGCAGCACCACCCCGCAGGTCGCTGTCTTCGACTTCGCGCCCTCAAGCTCCCGCCCTCGCAGGAAAGGAACGGCCACCGCAGAGGTCGTGCTTGGCCGGGTACATGCTGCGCGCGCCTCCACTCCAGCAGCACGCGGATGAGCGCGGTGACCTCCGCCTGCAGCGGGATGGTCGCCCAGCGTCTGGAGGTTGGAGCCGTGCCAGGTCTCCTCCTTCTCGATCGAGTCGTGGAAGGACTGGCCGTTCAGCTCCTTGAAGAAGGCTTACCTCTCCGCGGGCACGACCTTCTCCCACTTGCTGCTCAGCGGCCGGAACGGTCCCGCCTGCTGGCGGACCACCACGTCGCTGCGGCGGGAGAGCTCGGCGATCTTCTGGAGCAGCCGGTGGGCGAGGAGGCGGGGCGCGGTCATGGGGACTCCTTCCCGAGGCCCGGGAGGCGGAGCCGAGCCAACAGGCCGACGCCTTCACCCTCGGCTCGGCCCACTGGGCGCTGGCGGCCGCCGGCGACCGGCCGGGGGTAGCGGCGGCGGCGGAGCGTGCGCTGAAGAAGTTCGCACACCCAGCGCTGGCACCAGCAGGCGTGGCCCTCCGGGCACTAGTAGCCGCGCGAATCGGCTCGCCTGGTCAGAGGGCGTGTTGCAGAATCGGCCCTTCACCGGGAGTCCGACACCATGAAGACACCGATCGCGGTGGCGCTGCTGCTCCTCGTCCCGGCGCTCGCGCTGGCGCAGCCGGCCGGCGTCGCGAGCTCGCCGCCCACAGCCCCGGAGCCGCTGCTCCTCGCCCCGCCACCGCCGCCCGAGCCGCTCCTCCTCGCGCCGTCGAACCAGCCCCCCGCTGCGCAGCAGCGCCTGTCCCTCACCGGCGCCCCCGGGCACCGGGTCGCTGGCCACTCGGACACCGGCCTGCAGGTGGGCGAGTACTTCGCCACCCTGGGCCTCCACCTCGGGATGACCGCCACGCTCCTCGGCGTGGAGGCCATGGCGTGGGTCCTCTCCTTCATGGGCCGGGACGAGGCGGGGCTCCGCACCTTCGTGACCGTGAGCGCCTTCGTGGCCCCGCTGATCATGAACCTGCCGCCGAGCCTCCTGGCCTACAAGCTCTCGAACCAGTGCGGCGCCTACGAGCACAGCTGGCTGTTCACCTACGTCTCGGGCGTCGCGGTGAGCGCCGTGTCACTGGCGCTCACCGCCTACTTCGTCACCGGCGGATTCAACGGGTTCGACGGCTCGGAGGAGGCCAACGGGACCCTCGCGGCCACGAGCCTCGTGCTCGGCACCGTCCTGGCGCCGGCGCTGCAGGTGATGGTCCTCAACCTCACGCGCAAGCCCGTGCCCCTGATGATCGCTCCGCTCTTGGTCCCCGGTGGCGGGGGCCTCGCGCTGGGCCGGAGCTTCTGAGGGCCGCTCAGGGCAGGTGCGCCGAGACCAGGATGGAGAAGTCCGCGGGAAGCGGCCCGCCGACGTAGAGGTAGTAGCGCTCGCCCGCGGTCGCGTGAATGGTGAAGGTCTCTCCTCCGCCCCCGCTCGAGTTCTCGTAGAACTCGCAGGTCCCGCCGCAGGTCCCCTTCGAGGCCCAGAGGTCCACGTCGGCGCCGCCGGTCTGGACGCTCACCCAGTGGCTCCAGGTGCGGGTGGCATCGAAGTAGTAGACGACCTCCGGCCAGCTCCCCTGGGCGCTGCAGGTGGAGTGGTCGCGCGTGGCGAGGAGGGTGGTCCCGCCGACCCGGCACCGGGCGTCGTCCGCGGTGTACTCCGAGACGCTGAGCCGCACGGGCGCGGTGCACGAGTCGTTGGCGGGCTTGCCGTACGCCGTCGCGAGCGTGACTTCGAGGTTGAAGGGGTAGTTCGCGAGCGTGTCCTCGAACACCCAGAGGAAGTAGGTACCGCCGGGGAGGTTGGGGACGAAGAGTTCCTCGGTGTCGTTGCTGCTGGAGCCGGGGCTGCACGCGACCAGCGAGCCGGAGTCGTTGCAGGCGCGGTACAGGCAGAGCGTGGCGTCGGTGTCGTAGGCGAGCTTCGCGCGCACCGCGTGCGGCCCGGTGTGGGTGAAGGTGTAGACCACGTCCTTCGCCACGTTCGGCCAGTCCGGGAGCGCCCCCAGCGTGGTCCCGGTCGCGGTCGCCTTGTCGCCCACGAAGGTCATCGCCTGGGCGCCGGCGCAGGTGTCGTTGACCGGCGGGGTGACCGCGGCGCTGAGCGTGGCCTCCAGCCTGAACGCCCCGCCCCAGGGCGCCTGGAGGTCGGCGGTGCCGTCGACCCAGAGATAGTAGGTGCCCGCGGGCAGGTACGTGTAGGTCAGGGAGACGTACGCCGAGCTGGGCCACGAGTAGACCGTCGCCTTGCAGACCAGCTCCTTCTCCGGCGTCTGGCAGTCCTTGGTGAGCCGCAGCACCGGCCCGAACTCGCTGGAGGTGACGGACGCCTGGAGCGCGCGGGGAGCGGTGAGGGTGAAGGAGTAGACCACGTCGGGCCCCAGGCTCCCGCCGCAGCGGCCGCGGGAGTCGTTGAGGGCGTTGGCGGTGGAAGCGTTGACCGTGGCCTTGTCGCTGACGAACTGGAGCGCCTGGGCGCCGGCGCAGGTGTCGTTGGCCGGCAGCGTGGCCGCGGCGCCGAGCGTGACCTCCAGCCGGAACGCCCCCGCCTCGCCGGCGGCGGTGCCGTCCACCCAGACGAAGTAGGTCCCCGCGGGGAGGTGATTGGCCTTCACCGAGACGCTCACCGGGTCGTTGGTCCACGACCACGTCTGCGCCCTGCACCCGAGCTCGTCGGCGGCCGCGGCGCAGCTCCTGCGCAGGTAGACGGCCAGGCCGCCGGAGTAGGCGCTGCTGGTGGCGGTCGCGGTGACCGACCGCGGGCTGGTGAGGGTGAAGGAGTAGACGAGGTCCTTCCCGCCGGTGGTGCACGACGCCTGGGCATCGTCGAAGGCGGTGGAGGTGTTGCCCACCACCGCGGCGGTGTCGCCCGAGAAGACCAGCGCCTGGGCCCCGGCGCAGGCGTCGTTCCCGGAGGAGGTGGACGTGCAGGCCCCGGCGCTGCAGGTCTGGCCCGCGGGGCAGGCGACCGCCGGCGCCCACTCGAGGCAGGAGTCGGCGTCCACGTCGGCGCGACAGGTCTGGAGCTGTCCGCCCGAGCACTGGGTCGCGCCCGCGGCCGGGCAGTCGTTCAAGCAGGTCGCGCGCGGCGTGGGGACCCCCGCCTTGAAGTCCGCGGCGTTGTTGTTGGTGTCGGTGTGGTTCGCGTCCCGCGAGAGGCTCTGGGACTGGGACGTGGCCGCGGCGGCCGACCCCTCGCCGGCGAAGACCTGGGAGGCGCTGAAGGTGCCATACCCCACCGCATCAAGGACGGTCGTGCCCTTGCGCAGCTGCACGCTGTCGGGCCCGTTCTGGAAGTCGACGCTGGCGCTGAGCTGATCGGCCGCGGTGGAGAGCGGAGTCGCGGGGTACGCCGGGTAGGCCACGAGGTAGTAGCCGTCCGAGGCGATGCTGCCGGTGAGGTCGATGGTCGCGTACGCGGTCCCGCCGCTGCCGTTCACGCCCACCAGCGACATGCCGGAGAGCGACGTCCCGGGCACGCCGTGCAGCTCGACGAAGGAGAGGTGGTCCACGCTGGAGCCCGCGAGCTTGTCCGAGACGTAGCGGATCTCGCTGATCACCGGGACGGTCGCGCAGGCCATGGCGCTCGCGCACTGGGAGAGCGGACACGCCGTCTCGACCCAGGACCTGCAGCCCTTGGCGTCGGCAGTGCACGTGCGCAGCTTGCCGGCGGCGCAGGCGACCTCGCCCGCAGTGGGGCAGCCGTGGTTGCAGGTGCCGCAGGCGATGGCGCTGGCGCAGAAGCCGGACGGGCAGGCCGACGCCGCGCCCCAGCTCCGACACCCGTTCGCGTCGGTCTGACAGGTCTTGAGCTGACCCGAGGCGCAGTCGGTGGCCCCGACGGACGCACAGGCATGGGTGCAGGTCCCGCAGGAGGTGGCGTTCGAGCAGAAGCCTCCGGGACAGACGGTCGCCGCGCTCCAGCTCCGGCAACCGTTCGCGTCGGCGACGCAGGTGCGCTGCTGGCCGCCCGTGCACTCGACCGCCCCGAGCGTGGCGCAGCCGTGGTTGCACGTGCCGCAGGCCGTCGCGCTCACGCAGAAGCCGGACGGGCACGCGGTCGCCGTTCCCCAGGTCCGGCAGCCGTTCGCGTCGGCCCCGCAGAGCCGCAGCTGGCCCGAGGCGCACTCGGCGGAGTCCGGGGCGCAGGCGTGCAGGCAGGCGCCGCAGGCGGTGGTGCTGGCGCAGAACCCGTCCGCGCAGCCGGTCCACGCCGACCAGTCGAGGCAGCCGGCTGCGTCGGCCTGGCAGGTCCGCTGCTTGCCGGCGCTGCACTCGACCTGGCCTCCGGCGGGGCAGCGGTTCGTGCAGCCCGCGCAGCTCGAGGCGTCGGCGCAGGAGCCCGTGGGACAGGCAGTCGGCGGGCTCCAGGCCCGGCAGCCGTTCGCATCGGCGACGCAGCGCCGCAGGCTGCCGGATTCGCAGGACGCGGCCCCGAGTACGGGACAGGCGTGGGTGCACTGGCTGCAAGCCGTGGCGCTGGCGCAGGCGCCGCTCGGGCAGGCCGTCTCCGCGCTCCAGCGCAGGCACCCGTTCGCGTCGGCGGTGCAGGTCCGCTGCTTCCCGCTCGCGCAGCTCGTGGCGCTGGCGGAGGGGCAGTCGTTGGCGCAGGCCGCGCAGGCGCTGGCGTTGAGGCAGGCGCCGTTGACGCAAGCGGTCTCGGGGCCCCAGGCGAGGCAGTTCTGGGAGTCGGGGGCGCAGGTGCGGACCTTGCCTGCCGCGCAGGAGGTCTGGCCCGCGGTGGGGCAGCCGGGCGTGCATTGGGCGCAGCGCGTCGCGTCGGCGCAGGCGCCCGTGGCGCAGGTCTCGACCACGCCCCAGGAGAGGCAGCCCTTGGAGTCGGCAAAGCACTTCTCCACCCGCCCCGACGCACAGCGGATGGCGTTGGCCGAGGGGCAGTCGTTGGTGCACGCGCCGCAGGCCTGGTCGTCGCCGCAGAAGCCGCTCGCGCACGGGGTCCAGTCGGTCCAGGAGAGGCAGCCTGCCTTGCCCTGGCAGGTGCGCTCGCTGCCGTAGCGGCACTGGGTCTCTTGGGCGGTGCAGTCGTTGGCGCAGACCGGGCAGCCCTCGTCGACCTCACCGTCGCAGTCGTTGTCGGCGTCGTCGCAGACCTCGTCCGAGGGCGTGCAGACCACGGGAGCGGGTCCGGAGCAGGCCGCGAGCAGGGCCACGAGGCAGGGGACGACGACGCGCAGGTGCATGGTGGCTCCGGGGAGGGAGTCGGGAAGTTCCCTTACACGGGTCGGCTTGGGAAGGCCCTTCTCGGGCTCGGTCATGGACTGGGGACTGGGCGACGCCCCAGCACTCGCCACAAGAGTCAACATGCCGGCCTTGTTGTGTTTTTCAAGACCTACTGAGTGAACTCGAAGCGAACGTGGAGCGGCCGGCCTTCGAGCGTCTGCAGACCAGTCCCGTCGATGGCTGCGGCCAGCTTCGCTTGCGCGAGCAACTCTCTCTCTCTGCGTCAGGGGTGCGCAGCCGCCGGGGCACGCGGCAGACCACCAAGCCGGTCGCCTTCGGCGTCTTGCGGACCTCGACCAACGACGACAAGGCGACGACCTCGAGCTTGGCGAGGGTGCGCTCGAGGGTCCCGCCGTCCACCTGGAACCAGACGGTCACCCCGTCGTTGTCGGAGACGGTCCACCGCTCGGCGTGCAGACCGTCGAGTCCGAGCGGGTCGAGCAATGTCGGGGACACCTTGCCGACGACCGGCGCCTTCGGCGGCCCAGCGAGCGCGCGAAGTCCCAGGACTGCCAGGACGAGGGCCACGCTCCCCGCACAGAGCAGCGCGAGCTTCCCGACCGATGCGAGCGCCTGGGCGAGCGGCTCGCGGCCCCGACGCGCCAGCACGAGCCGCGGGATGCTCACCAGGAGCACCAAGTACAGGAACACGCCCAGGACGATGGTGAAGACCGACTCGTCGAAGAACGGCGCCAGCACGGCGAGCACCAGCGGCAGGCCCAGGGACACGCCCACCGCAACGACCATCAGCGCCGAGTAGTGACGCAGCGCCTCTTTGGATGTCATCGCCACGGGCGCGTCCATGAACGCCACCCGAAGCGGCACCGTCATGATGGCCAGGCCGAACGCCATCGTCGCGGTCCAGAACTGGTGGGCCCTGAGCCAGGGCTCCAGAGACCCGAGCCGCCAGAAGGCGGCAGCCCCCAGGAGCGCCACGCCCAGCCCCAGCGCAGCACGAAGTCCCACGTGCGCTGGGACGCCGTCGTCGCTGGACTCGAGCGATGCCCGCCGCCCAGCGGTCACCACGGTGCTCTTGCGCAAACACTGGGGACAACGCTCGGTCCCTGGGGACAGCAGGAGATCGCAGCGTGTGCAGCGCGGTGGCTGGGGCTCTCGCATCGCGCCAATTCGACCGCAGAGCGCTTGGGGACGCGAGCCTGGAGTCGTACCGGGGTCGGGACAAACCCGCCGGTCGCGGCCGACCCTCCCCGCCTCCGGACATGTCCTTGATTCTTCTCGGCATGGCCAGGGATCGCCGGTTGCATCGCCATCTCCCTGCTCCAGGGGGAGACCATGACCATCCGGATGAAGCTGCTCCTGTTCACCGCCATCGCGGTGCTGGCGACGGTGGGCGTCTCGGCCAGCTTCACGTCGCTCGTGAGCACGACCGAGACGTCGGCCGCCGAGCTCCAGGCCGCATCCAAGACGGTCACCGAGTCGTCGATGGCTTTGGTCTCGCTCACCGCCCGGTGCCAGGCGGTGACGCTGCGACTGCTGCGCGAGAAGGACATCGACGCCCTCGAGGCCCTGGTCGGCGAGTCCGAGGGCGCACTGCGGGCAGTCCAGGAGAAGCTCGCGTCGGTCGGAGACGTGGGAGGCTTCGTCGCTCCGGCGGTCCGGGACCTCGGCGCGGCGAACGGGCAAGCCCGCGAGGCGCTGCTCGCCGGCCAGGGCGCCCAGGCGAACCAGCTCTACATCGAGCAGTCGAACCCTGCCTTCGAGAAGGTCCTCGAGGCGGTGAAGCTGCGCGAAGCCAAGGCCCTCACCGACCTGGACGAGCGCGCCATCCGCAGCAAGGCGGAGGTTGCGGGGACGCGGCGTCTGGTCTTCGGGGTGGTCGCCGCGGTGGTGCTGGCGCTGCTCGTCCTGGGCTCCTTCATCTCCCGGTCCATCGCATCACCGAGGTGGCCCAGGCGCTGGCGCAGGGCGACGTGAACCAGACGGTCTCGCACCAGAGCGCCGACGAGATCGGCCAGCTCGCCGAGTCCTTCCGCGAGACCATCGCCTACCTCGAGGGCTCGGCGCGGGTGCTGCGGGCCATCGCCCAGAACGACCTCTCGGTCGAGTCCCAGCCGCGCTCGGCCGACGACGTGATGGGCAACGCCCTGCGGCAGGTCTCGGACAACCTGAACCAGGTGCTGGGAGAGGTGCGCGCCTCGGTGGGCCAGGTCAGCTCCGGGGCCGCGGAGGTGAACACCACCGCGCAGACGCTCTCGCAGGGCGCCGCGACGCAGGCCAGCGCGGTCGAGGAGATCACCTCCTCGCTCTCGGAGATCAACTCGCAGGTCCGCAAGAACGCACAGAACGCCGAGCAGGCGAACCAGCTCGCCGGCGGCTCGCGCCAGGCGGTGGAGGACGGCCGGCAGCACATCGCCACCACCGTCCAGGCCATGGGCGAGATCCAACAGGGCAGCCAGCAAATCTCGAAGATCCTCAAGGTCATCGACGACATCGCCTTCCAGACCAACCTGCTCGCCTTGAACGCCGCGGTGGAGGCGGCCCGCGCCGGCAAGCACGGCAAGGGCTTCGCGGTGGTCGCCGAGGAGGTCCGCAGCCTCGCCGCCCGGTCCGCCAAGGCCGCGCGCGAGACCTCGGAGATCATCGAGGCCTCGGTGGCCAAGGTGGAGGCCGGCGGCGCGGTCGCGCGGCAGACGCAGGAGGCGTTCAACCGGCTCTACGGCTCCATCGTCTCCGTCACTGACCTCGTGGGATCCATCGCCCGCAGCAGCGACCAGCAGGCGCAGGGCATCGCGCAGATCACGCAAGGCATCACCCAGATCGACGGCATCACCCAACAGAACGCGGCCTCGGCAGAGGAGTCCGCCTCGGCCGCGATGCAGCTCTCCGGACAGGCCCGTCAGCTCGACGCCCAGGTGGCGCAGTTCCGCCTGCGCGCCGGGTCGCTGGCCCTGGCGCGACGGGGAGCCGAGGACCTCGCGCTCGAGGAGGAGTGAGGCGCGACACGCAGGACGAACCGCAGCACGAGAAAGGGCAGGCCATGACCAAGCAGCTGATGCAGGCACTGGTGGCGGTGGGGACCCTCACGCTGGCGACGTCGGCGCTGGCCGGCGCCCCTCCGGAGCTGAAGGGCAAGCTCGACGCGAAGGTCGCTGCGCTGAAGTGGATGGGGACCGACGCCCAGGTCGTGGCCGCGGTGAAGGCCTACAACACGAGCCCCCCGGCGGCGACTGCGGGCATGACCCAGGACAAGTGGAAGGGGCTCTCGCTGCTCGACCCGGTGGTGAAGGACCTGGCGAAGAACGCGCTCGCGACCTACCTCAAGGGCAAGAAGGACGCCGCGGTCACCGAGCTCTTCGTGAGCGGCGCCGACGGCGGCAAGGTCGCGCTGCTGGCCAAGACCAGCAGCTGGAGCCACAAGGGCAAGCCGAAGCACGACGACCCCATGGCCGGCAAGGACTGGGTCGGCGGCGTGGAGGTGGACGAGAGCACCGGCGTGGAGTCGGTCCAGGTCGCGTTTCCCGTGCTCGACGGCGGCAAGGCCATCGGCTCGGTGGTGGTGGGGCTCGCGGTGGCCAAGCTGAAGTAGGGCAGGCGGCCCGAGCGCCCGCTGGCTGGCTGGGTGGGATCGTCTGTGATTCCACCCGGTCGCCCGATGCTCAGCCGAAGGTGCTTCCGTCGTGGCCCCAGTGGCTCGCGGGGACGTCGAGGAAGTTCAGGTAGACGCGGTCGGCGGGGATACGCACGCCCGCCAGCGCCGCGCAGATCTGCTCGGAGAGGCGGCCGTTCACCTTTGCGGACAGGCCGCCGATGCTGCGCACCTCGACGAGGGCGCTGCTCCCGGCGCGGCCCGCGAAGCTGATGGCCGAGGGGCCGGCCGCGACCACCACCTGCACGTACTGCTCGGGCTTGCCGATGACCTCTGCGGCGATCTTTGAGAGCCTCGCGCACAGGGCAATGCGCTCCTCGGCGCCCAGCGCCTCGCTGGTCTCCACCTTCACGAGCGGCATGGTCGGTCCTTTCGGCTCTACTTGGAGATGAGCAGGCCCACGTACCGCCACAACCCTGTGGCGGGCTTCTCCTCGGGGTCGGGCTTCTCCTCGGGGTCGGGCGTGGGGTCGGGGTCTGCGCCCCAGTAGACGACCCCCACGCAGGCCTTGGGGAGCGCACCCTCGGCGCCCGCGGTGAGATCGAGGCCCTTGCACTTGGTCGAGCGCAGGGCGCTGCGGCAGGAGTCGACGCGCTTCAGGGTGCTGAGCGCGGGCTTGCCGCAGCGGCCGGCGCAGCACGCCTCCTCACCGGCGTCGATGCAGTCCGTGACCTCGTTCGTGGAGAGCAGTCCGTCGCAGGAGTAGGCGATGCGCGAGCAGTAGGCGTCCATCACCAGGCGGCACTGGCCTCCCACCGTGGTGGTGTCCTCGCCGCAGCCGGCAGGCGCGAGGGCCAGGAGGAGCGCGAGCAGCCGGGGCGTGGGCAGTGGCATGTGGACCCTCCGGGAAAGCGCAGCGATTGAATCGGCGAATGGCGCCAGGGTCAACCACGGTCCTGCCCCGCCAGGCGCTGGACGGGCGAGGGAGGTGCTGCTACCACGCCGCCGCGGGGCGGAGAGAAGGCCGAGCGATGGCACAGTCGAACCTGGCCCCACGGCACCGGGACCTCCCCTTCATGCTCGCGGCGCTGTCCGCGCTGGGCCCGTTCTGCATCGACGCCTACCTCCCCTCGCTCACCGACCTGGCGCGGGACTTCTCGGTGCCGCTGCTCACCGCGCAGCAGACGCTCACGGCGTACATGGCCACCTTCGCGGTGATGACCCTGTGGCACGGGGCGCTCTCGGACGCCATCGGCCGGCGGCGGGTGACGCTGCTGACCCTGGGGGCCTTCACCCTGGCCTCGCTGGGCTGCGCCGCCTCGCCCGACATCGGGACGCTGCTCTTCTTCCGCGCGCTGCAGGGGATGACCGCGGGCGCGGGGATGGTGGTGGGGCGGGCCATCGTGCGCGACCTGCACCAGGGGCCGGAGGCGCAGCGGATGATGTCGGTGGTCTCGCTGGTCTTCGCCATCGCGCCCGCGGTCGCGCCAATCATCGGCGGGTGGCTGCACCACTTCTTCGGCTGGCGCTCGGTGTTCGTGTTCATGGCGGTGTTCGCCGCCGCGGTCTTCGGCTGGTGCCATCGCGCGCTGCCGGAGACGCTCCCCGCCGATCGCCGGCAGCCCTTCCGGCCCGCCTACCTCGCGCGGAGCTACCTGGAGCTGGTGGCGAGCGCGCCGTTCGTGACCGCGTGCCTGGTGCTGGCGGTGGGGTTCGCGGGGTTCTTCGTCTACGTGCTCTCCGCGCCGGTGTTCATGATGCAGCACCTGGGGGTGGCCGAGACGGAGTTCGTGTGGCTCTTCGGCCCGGTGACGGTGGGGATGGTCGTGGGCTCGTGGCTCTCGGGCCGGCTCGCCGGGCGGCTCTCCTCGGCGCGGACGGTGGCCGCGGGCTTGGGGGTGATGGCGCTGGCCGTCGCCGCGAACCTGGGCGTCACCACGCTCCTGCCCCCCGGCCTGCCCTGGAGCGTCGCGCCGCTCTTCCTCTACGTGCTGGGGATGTCGCTGGTCATGCCCAGCATGAGCATCCTGGCCCTGGACCTCTTTCCCACGCGGCGGGGGCTGGCGGCGTCCGGGCAGGGCTTCATCCAGAGCATCGGCAACTCGCTGAACGCGGCGCTGCTCGCGCCCGCAGTCTGGGCCACGACCCGGCGGATGGCGCTGACCCAGGCTGGGATGTTCGCGCTCACCGTGGTGTGCTTCGCGGTGTACCTGCGCGGAAGGCCGCGACAGGCGACGTGAACGTGGACATCGAACCTGGCACCAGTGGACCCTCTGGCTGTCCGTCGTGGCATTCATCGCCAGCGCCGTGCTCGCCCCGCTTCCGCCGCCACCCAGTGCTCTGTGCCAAGGTGGGTTCGGAGAAGCGCACCGCTGAGTTCGTGACATCCATCACAAGGCCCGCTGCAGGGCGCCACCCTGCCGTTTTGAACCCCCGAAAACCGCTCCAGGGCCGCCAGGAGCCTCGCCCTGGGGTTCACGAGTGGTCATGTGGGCTTTACTAGGCCTGAGGTCCGAGCGCGTCTCCCAGGGGCCCCTGTGGCCTCCCAAGTGCCTTGGCGAGGCCTTTCCACAGGAAGTTTAAGTTACTGTATTCTATAGTGTTTTATCGACCAACCAACAGTCAGCGAGTGCGGGCCTGCTCCCGTTCGGGGGAGCACTCCCGAGTATCAGCGAGTCTGGCACCGCGCCAAGCCCCCGAGTCTGGCACCGCGCCGGGCCCCCGAGTCCGGCACCGCGCCGGGCCCCCGAGTCCGGCACCTGGCACCGCGCTGGGCCCTCGAGTCTGGCACCGCGCCGGGCCCTCAGTCTGGCACCGCGCCGGGCCCCCGAGTCTGGCACCGCGCCGGGCCCCCGAGTCT